>CAYPJB010000023.1:10107-21606 GCA_964410845.1 uncultured Bacteroidales bacterium
GTTCTTTCAAGCAACCGAGCCCAGGCCGTCAGGTCTGGGTGTTTTCATTGATCGTCCTCAGCAAATATTTCCCACTGTCCACTTGCCCATGTTAGTGTACATCCCATTGAATGACAGGAACAATCTGTACACCAATGGGAGCGATGTCATGACCAAGACCAACCCAGTCGCTACACCACCAGCCACGCCGCTACGCTGGTATCTCGACTATCATTTGCCGGAGAACGAACTCGTCCTCCTCGACGGGGCGGCAGGTGTCGGCAAATCCCTCTACCTCGCCCACCTGATCCGGCTGCTCACGCAAGGCGATCACCAGTTGCAGGTAGAGATGCCGGTGCTGCTCATCACCACACCCCGGCAGGAAGAACTCCGCCACGAACACCACAAACAGCAGAACATCAATCATGACTTTCTTCAGCTACTCTCCTTCGATGAGCTGATCCGTACCGCCACCAGCCTGGCTGACTACCTTGCTGCCCTGGCTACTGCTCTCGAAGTGCATCAGCCACGCGTGCTAATCCTCGACTCCCTCGAAGAGGTGCTGGCCGAGTTCACGCAGGCCGACGGTAAGCCGCCCACCGTCAGCGAATTCACCAGTTTCTGGAATGAACTTCGTTCGCTCGCTCTTACGCAGAAATGTACCATCATCGTGCCCCGGCAGAATGGCATACATCTCTCCCGAAGCTACGGAACCTTCACCAGGACCGGCTCCGCTGTCTCCCGCATCATTCTCACCATGCACTATCACCCCATTAACGCCCGCAAACGGGTACTTACCACGGTCAAGAACCAGCGCGGCGTGGCCGGGGCTCAACTGCACCTGACCATCACCGAGCAGGGACAGGCCTACCTCATGCACACCCACTTACATGAACACGTCAAGCCTTCCAAACACCCTGCCACCTGGCAACACGACCCCGCGATCAGCAGTGAAGAGACGGAGATCATCGAATTTGTCACCATGCTCATGGATGGTAAACCCATTTCCAAGTCGGCACTGATGGAAGCTGTTACCGCAGGCTTCTCCAAACGGGCCTACCACCGGGTCATGGGTCGCATGAAACTTGACTGCATCCGCGACAAGAGAACGCGTGAATGGTACTGGATCCCCAGCGTCATCATGCGTTTCGAAGCTGCGGAGAAGCATGCCGAAGCCACCGCGCGCACCGCTGATGAAGGAGTAAGGCAAGAGACATCCACTTGCCCACCAGAGCAACGAAATGGGCACGAAGAGCAGGGGACAACAAGCTCACCCACCCCGCGCGCACCAGCTGCGCGAGGTGGTGATGGAGTAGCTGCAAATCACACTGATAAGTATTTCACGACACCCACGAAGTTAGCAGAAGATCGACAAGGTAAGAAACAGGCAGGGTGATTGCAATCGACCTTCGCCCCTAGCATCCCGCTCCGTCGTAGCGTACACTGTTTAGAGCAGAACTCTCTCTCCATATTTCTGCCGAGGATGGTCACATGGCTTCTGATTACGTGCGTATTTTTGACACGACGCTCCGGGATGGTGAGCAATCTCCTGGCGCCACTCTGACTTCGGCTGAAAAGCTGGAAATCGCCCATGCCCTCGCTCGGCTTGGGGTGGATGTGATGGAAGCAGGGTTTCCTGCTGCTTCTCCCGATGACCTGGAAGCGGTTCGCACCATCGCTAAAGACGTAGGCAATAAGAAGATCGATGGCCGCGAGCCACCGATCATCTGCGGCCTGGCACGTACCGCCAAAAGCGACATTGATAAATGCTGGGAAGCGGTACAGCATGCGGCCCATCCTCGCATCCATACCTTCCTGGCCACGTCCGATATCCACATGAAGTACAAGCTCAAAATGGAGCCTAAGCAGGTGATGGAGCGGGCGGAAGAGATGGTCAGCTACGCCCGGTCACTCTGTGCCGATGTCGAGTTCTCACCCGAAGATGCAGGACGAAGTGATCCGAAGTTCCTCTACGAAGTGCTGGCACTCGTCATTCGTGCCGGGGCGACCACGCTCAACATCCCCGATACCGTGGGCTATACCATCCCCGAAGAGTATGGTGAGCTGATCGCTGGCATCATCAAGAACACCAAAGGCATCGATAACTGCATCGTCTCAGTCCATTGCCATAACGATCTGGGCCTGGCGACCGCCAACAGCCTGGCAGGCATTAAAGCCGGCGCCCGACAGGCGGAAGTCACTATCAATGGCATCGGCGAACGAGCAGGCAACACCGCTCTCGAAGAAGTAGTGATGGCACTGCATACCCGCCGGCCCTACTACAACCTGCGTACAGGCATTGATACCACGCAGATTGCAGCAGTGAGCAAGATGGTGTCGCATCACACCAGCATCGTGGTCCAACCCAACAAGGCCATCGTCGGAGCCAATGCGTTCGCGCACGAAGCAGGCATCCATCAGGATGGCATGCTCAAGAATGCCACCACGTATGAAATCATGCGTCCGGAATCAGTGGGTGTCAGCAAGACAAACCTGGTACTGGGCAAACACTCAGGCCGTCATGCCTTCAAAGCCCGCATGGAAGAACTGGGGCATGTACTGGCCGATCAGGATCTCGACAATGCCTTTGCCCGCTTCAAGACGCTGGCTGACAGGAAGAAACTGATTCTCGACGCCGACCTGGTTTCACTGATGAAGGATGGCCACTGTGCCACCAACGGTTCCAACAAGCCAGTTCGCGTGACTGTGAGCGTGGGATAACAATGAGCAGCAAGCCGAAGACCATTGTCGAAAAGATCTGGGATCAGCATGTAGTGCATCAGGAACCTGGCGCACCAGCAGTGCTCTACATCGATCTGCACCTGATTCATGAAGTCACCTCGCCGCAGGCCTTCGATGGCCTGCGGAAACGTGGCCTCAAGATGCATCGCACCGATCGCACTGTTGCGACGCTGGATCACAGCATCCCCACGCAAGGCAAAGGGCTGGAGATGGCAGACGACATGGCTGCCCAGCAATGTCGCAAGCTGGATGTGAACTGTAAAGAGTTTGGAGTCACCTTGTATGGGCTAGGAAGTCCCCATCGGGGGATTGTCCATGTCATCGGGCCTGAGCTTGGCTTAACTCAACCGGGTATGACGATCGTCTGTGGCGATAGTCACACAGCAACCCACGGGGCCTTCGGCGCACTGGCGTTTGGCATCGGCACCAGCGAAGTGGAACACGTACTGGCCACACAATGTCTGTTGCAGCGTCAACCCAAGACCTTTGAAGTGCGTGTCGATGGAACCTTGAAGGCTGGTGTATCCCCCAAGGACATCATCCTGGCACTTCTCGCCAAGATCGGTGTCCGCGGTGGCACGGCTCACGTGTTTGAATACACCGGCTCCGCCATCCGTTCGCTCAGCATGGAAGGGCGGATGACCGTTTGCAACATGTCCATCGAAGGTGGTGCGCGTGCAGGCCTCGTCGCTCCCGATGATGTAACTTTCGAATATCTCAAGGGCAGGGCACATTCTCCGCAAGGAGCGGCCTGGGATAAAGCTGTTGCAGCGTGGCGAAGCCTCGCCAGTGATGCTGGTGCCACCTACGACAAGAGCATTATTATCGATGCCAATGCTCTGGAACCGATGATCACGTACGGCACCAACCCTGGCATGGGAATGCCGATCACCGGTACCATCCCTGACCCGGCAAAAGCAAGCGACAGCACCGAACGTGCATCTCTGGAAAAAGCGATGAGCTATATGGCACTGCAGCCTGGCAAGCCATTGCTGGGTCAAAAGGTGGATGTCGTCTTCATCGGCAGTTGCACCAACTCCCGCATCAGTGACTTGCGCGAAGCAGCAAGGATCTTCCAGGGCCGCAAGGTATCCAAGCACGTTCGAACCCTGGTCGTACCCGGCTCACAGGAAGTCAAGAAGCAAGCCGAGGCCGAAGGCCTGGCAGATATCTTCAGAAGTGCCGGGGCCGAATGGCGTGAGAGTGGCTGCTCGATGTGCATTGCAATGAATGGCGACCAACTCAGCCCCGGGCAGTATGCCGTGAGCACCAGCAATCGTAACTTCGAAGGCCGGCAAGGTCCCGGTGGACGCACTTTCCTAGCCAGCCCACTCACTGCTGCAGCGGCTGCTGTGACAGGTGAGGTGGCAGATGTCAGAAAACTGCTGAGCTGACATTCACCGGATCAACTACGCCAAAGTTAAATGATGTTCCACATAGCACGCAGCACATAGCACCCAGGATTCTTCGATGGCTAAGTTCACTACTCTCCAGTCAGCTTTGATTCCTCTGGTTCGAAATGATATCGATACCGACCAGATCATCCCGGCACGGTTCCTCAAGGTGACCGACAAGCTGGGACTGGGCGAGAAGCTCTTTTCTGACTGGCGCTATCATGCCGATGGATCGCCGTTGCCAACATTCGTGTTGAATCAGCCACAGTACCAGGGACGATCCATCCTGCTGGCAGGTGACAACTTCGGGTGTGGCTCTTCCCGCGAACACGCCCCCTGGGCACTGGTTGCCTGGGGTATCCGTGCCGTGGTGGCACTTGGCTTCGCCGACATCTTCAAATCCAATGCTCTTAAAAACGGTTTGCTGCCGGTGCAGCCCGACGACATCAGCTTTCACGCAAAACTGGTGGAACTGACAGCCACATCGCCTGATGTGCTGGTATCCATTGATCTGGAAAAGCAGCGCATCAGCCTGCCCGATGGAACAGGCTCCAGCTTTGCTGTTGATGCATTCTCGAAGACATGCCTTCTGAATGACCTTGATGAACTGGGCTACATCCTGCGGTTCAAGCCGCAGATCGCTGCGTATGAAGCTAAACGAAACGCGGGCTAAGGAGGCGGCAACGTCCCCGTTGCCGAGGCAGGCTTCCAGCCTTCTACCTTGGACGGAGGCGGTGGTGCTGAGGCCGGGCTTGTTGCACCTGCCTGCTGTACCGGAGGTGGTGAAGTGCCAACAGGTGGCAACCGATTTCCACCAGGCGAAACAGTGGCAGGACTGTTCATCGTCATCATGCCACGCAATTGCTGATGGAACTCCCCGCTAAACTTGCTGTCGCCGAAGGTTCCCACGCGGATGCCGATTTCTGTCTGATGGCCATCGGTGGCAAGAACTCGGGGTTTCTCTTCCAGCGTGATGGTAATCTTGCTGCCATCTTCCATGCTGGATTCGATGGTACCGGTCAGTCCCTGATGTTGTTCATACCGTATAGGCAACCCACGCTCTGCCAGGACCTTTTTCGTTGTCTGATATGCCTGCCCAAAATCTGCAGCATAGACTTCGTTGACGTTGCCCTGATAGTAGGCGTACGCACCAGCGCCGGCTGCAGCACCTGCTGCAGCGACGAAGCAACCGCTACTGAGCAAACACGCAGTAAATAGCAACAGACTAACGATAGCCTGGCGGCGGAGCAGATGGAACGGGTGCAGGAGCAGCAGCGACTGGCGGAGCATAGTGGCATTGTTGGTCATCATCATCCTCCCAGATCCAGCGCCAATCGGTGACATAGCAACCCGTGGCGAACAATGAAACGAGTGCCATCGTGATCATTAGTATTGAGCGATGCATAGACAAACCCCAGTGCTGGTTCCTGACCCCATTCACGATGGAGCGGAACCATAGCAAGCTGGGGAATCCATGCAAGCCCAAGTGGGCTGGGAATGATGAGGCAAGAACTACTTGCGAGGTCGGCGAGGACGTTCACGTCGAGTGGGCTTTTTCTTCTCCGCCGGATCAGAGCCATTGTTCAGTGCAGCGTGATACGCCAGCAACGTCCCTTTCATTTCGGCCTTGAGTTCCATCGACTCGCCGCCTGTCATCGTGAGAATGAGCTTGTCATCGTTCCCATTCTTGAATGCAGTCAGAGCAGCCTTTTCAGCAGTCTCGTTCGATTTGCCCCGCAGCTTGGCCCATATACCGGCTGAGAGTTCCACCCGTTGCTCCCCCAGTTGCTGAAGGGTTCGCAGCCACCTGGCATTCTCACGAGGCAACACTATTACCTTCGCCCACAATTCATCACTCCGAGTATTGGCATGTGCCAGCATGGAAAATTCACGAGCATCTTCCGATAGACGATGAAGCAACATCGATGACATGGACAAACCGACGGATTCCACCAGTTCCCCCTTCTGGGCACCACCAGTACCGAGCAGCGTTTGCATACCTTGCTGCAATCTGGACTGCCAGATCTGTCGTTGATCGGCTGGCATTCGTTCAAGATAGAACGTCGCTGCCAGCAGTGTCTGCTGATGCGATTTCGGAAGCAACGCTTTCACGCTTGGCAGAGGTTGTTGCAAGTCCTCCTGCTGCAAGGCAAACCAGGCATAATCCTGATCAAACCGCAATGCCACGTTCCCCAGCAACGGCACAGTTATCTGTTCCTTGCCATCGGCTAGTTGCTGAACCGGCATGGCATGTCTGGCAAGAAAGCCTCGAAACTTCTCTGGATCGGTGGCAGGAATAAACGTGAGAAAAACACCAGAACCTGAATTATTCGGGACAACGACAGAGCCTAGCGGTCTGGAAAGATCAAGCCCTTTGAGGTTACCACTGACCAGGTTCGTGACCGCAGCACTATCGAGTGCAGCAACCAGATCTTTTCGTCCTAATCGCTGATAGATATGCCGCAAGCCGCCTCGCACTTCGACGATAGACTTGCCGGTAATCACTGCCCAGGGTTCCTGGGCGGATAACCATGTCGTACTCAGAAAGCCAACAACGAGAACAACAGCAAATCGATTCATGAGCAATCTCCTGATGAGATTATACCGAGTTGTCACCGTGCAGGTTACCACTGGCACATATCGTTTGTAAGCTACCTCCATGCCCGGAATATTTGATAATGGTGTCGTCACATTCCAGTACCCCGAGAACTGGCCGCTTGACCGTCAGGACACGGAAGAAGGCTGGACAGTTTCGGTACAAAGCCCTGGAACGGCTTTTCTTCTCGTCAGTGGCTACACCGAAAGACCTGATGTCTCGGAAGTTCTCCGCACCACGCTGCTGGCCATGCAGCAGGATTATCCCGAACTCGAAGCTGATGAAGTAGGCGAGAAACTGGCGGGACATGCCAGTAAAGGATACGATATTAACTTCCTGAGCCTGGATACCGTGAACGCCTGCACGATCCGCGCCTTTCGAACTCCAGACTGCACTATCCTGATACTGGCACAATCCAGTTCGTTTGACACGCCTACCCATATCGCAGTCCTGGAAGCGATGCGCGTTAGCTTGAAGCTAACAACTGCCTCAGATTAATTGTCGTATTGAACAAGTGCCTGACTTGCAGTCTGGGTGAGCTGTAACGTCTCTACCGAATCTGCGAAACAGGTACTCCTGAGAATCTGGATTGTGTTCACCGAATTCTTTGGGTAAAGTTAAATAGTCATTTATCGACATTCAGGTCATACGTTCTCTGCGTGGATGCTTCCAGGAAGAGAGGTAGACGGTGTACTCAGCGACAGCCCCCACAGATGCTCCGGAATTGGAGAAACATTTCCACGAAGCTGACCAGGCCCTTCGTACTGGCAATGCTCAACTTGCTCGTCAACACTTCTTCCAGGCATTGGCACTCTCTCCCGAAGCTCCCAACGTACACCACGGATTGGCTACGTGCTGCTTCCTGCTCCACGACCTCAATGGCGCTGTCTACCATTTCCAGGAAGTGCTCCGGCAAGACCCCACACGCATTGGAGCTGCTATCAATCTCGGTGCGGTCTACAACCAGATGGGCCGACCCGATGAAGCTCTCAATGTACTGCGTCAATCCATCAAGCAGGATCCGAAACGAGCTGAAGCCTACTACAACATGGGACTGGCTTATCGCCTCAAAGGCCAGGTCGAACTCTCGATTCAATCCTACAAGGAAGCACTCCATCACGATTCCAAGATGATGGATGCCCACTTCAATCTGGGCAATCTTCTCCATGAACTCGGTCGCAACTCGCAAGCCATTCGCTGTTACCAGCAGGCTCTCGAACTGAAGCCCGACTTTGAACCAGCCATTCAGGGTCTGAAGGCTGCCCAGGAAGCATTGCAGAACCAACAGCACCCCAAGACACCAGCAATGGGCATGGATCTGGCAAGCGCTGGTTCCTCTGCAATCAATCGTCCGCTGAAGCCATCCATCGATTTGCAACAACCTCTCGATCCAAATCTGGATGGCAACAATCTTTCGATGGTGCATCGGGCTACCATCAGTTCCGAGAACTCTGCTCGAGAGATGTTGCATGTCATTGAGACTGACCTGGAACCAGCTATCCATGATCTCTCGTCACGCCTGCTCGACGCCAAGGCAGACAAGCGGGAACTGATGGATTATCTCGAGAAGTTCGAGATTGCCATGAATAAAACACGAGCGGTACAGAGAAGCTGGCAGCAGACCATGCAGCAGATTCGTGAAACAACCGAAAAGCTGATGCAGCCTCATCATCCAGTTAGCACTGGCTCGGCATCCACACCAGTCGCCAAGGTATTGCATCCTCACTAACAGCAAGCGGTGGTGAGGCCTTCGACGCTATCAGATCAGATTGATCTCTAAGCAACTGCATCGTTCCGTGCAGTTCGCCTGACAGTTCCAGTTGATATTGATCCAACTCCAGTTTGATGAATTGGCAGTTACCCCTGGCAACCTTTCTGACGTGTCCCCTGTCACCCGATACCGGCCCTTCATAGTCCAGGTATACCAATCGATGGTCAGCAATGCGATACACATGCTGTTCACCTGGATGAAGTGGCACCATCAATCGCCAGGTCAAAAGAACGCCTTCATTTTCAATCATCAGATCGTGATGCTGAGTCGGCCAATCGTGATGGAGCAGTACGAAGCGTGGCATGGTTGACACTGGTGTTTTCGAACAGTTACGGTAAGCTGCTGTGTAGTTTATTATCAAGATAGTCAGTAACCATCTGCTCTCCAGGCTTTGCATTCATGACAGTAACGCTGGATACACTCGATATCTCCATCGTACTCGTCTACTGCCTGGGTATGGTGCTGCTGGGCTTATGGTTCAGCCGACAACAGCGCGATGCCAGAGTGTATTTACTAGGCGACAAGAATGTCGCCTGGTGGCTCGTACTCGTCTCGATCGTCGCTACTGAAACCAGTACCGTCACTTTCCTCAGCGTAACAGGTAAAGGATTCGGCTCCTGGGACAAGAACACTCAGCAATACCTGCCCGGCAACTTCACTTTCCTGCAGTTGGCCATTGGTTACATCATTGGTCGCTGCCTGATTGCGTGGTGGCTGGTACCTCAGTATTTCCGAGGTGATCTCTATTCGGCTTATCAGGTGCTGCGTCTTCGTTTTGGCCCAGTTGTCCAGCGGGTGGCCTCAGCGGTCTTCATGCTGACCCGCATGATCGCTGATGGTCTACGGCTCTACCTTGCTGGCCTCTTCCTCTCCGGCTGCATGGGCTGGTCGATCGATTGGTCGATCATGGTGATGGGAATCATCACAATGGTTTACACTTACCTGGGAGGCATTCAAGCAATCCTCTGGACCGACCTGATCCAGTTTGTGATCAAAGTAGGCGGTGCAGTGGTGGCTTTACTTGTCATCATGAAGGCATTGCCTGGTGGTTCTGCACAGTACATGGAAGCCATACAGCAGGGTCAGTCGCAACTCTTCGACTTTCAGTTCAACTGGAGTGTGGCACAAACGTTCTGGGCTGGAATCATCGGTGGTGCATTTCTGACGATGGCCAGCCACGGGGCTGACCAGATGATGGTGCAGCGGTATCTTTGCAGTCGCAATCTGGGGGAAGCCCGACTGGCACTGGTATCCAGCGGAATCGTCATCTTCCTGCAATTCCTGCTCTTTCTCGCAGTTGGCATCGGCTTCTACATGCTGATGCAGCTAGGGCTGTTTGCTGTACCAGCAGGAACTCCACCTGATAAAGTGTTCGCTCTCTTCCTCGCCAGCGACTTCATGCCGACCGGCGTGAAGGGCATCATCGTGGCGGCAGTACTGGCGGCGGCGATGTCTACCCTCTCTGCATCATGGAACAGTGCAGCCAGTACGGTGGTGTATGACTTTTATCAACCGCTGCGACCTGCACGATCTGAATCGCACTACCTCGGCATAGCTCGCATCGTCACTCTGATCGCCGGAATCGCACAAATCAGCATCGCCTGGCTAGCGATACGAATGGTTCAAGATAAGAGCATTGTCGATAAAGTGCTGGAAGTGGCGGGGCTGACGACAGGACTCCTCCTCGGTCTTTTTATCCTCGGCAGCCGTAAATCGCCCGTCAGTTCCCGAGCTGCACTCGTTGGCATGGCTGCTGGTCTCCTTGTGGTAAATCTTCTCTACTGGAGCAAGTATTGGGGCTACCCCATCGCCTGGCCCTGGTATACACCAGCAGGAGCGCTGACGACGTGGCTGGCCGGCACCGTATATCATACAGCCAGTGGCCGTACTGAAGTGCCTCAGAAAGTAACTCCATGAATTGTCTCGTGACGGCTGGCAATACACAGGTTCTCATCGACAAAGTGCGGTGCATTACCAATATTTTTTCCGGTCGGACCGGAACGCAGATCGCATTGGAACTACAACGACAAGGGCACAGTGTCACACTGCTGACCAGCCGCCCTGAAGCATTGATCGAGTTGCATGGAGGAGATCTGCCTTGCCTGACGAATTTCCACACGTTCAGTTACCAGACCTTTGATGAACTGCAAACACTCATGACGGAGCACATACCAACCGGCAAATTCAATGCAATCATTCATTCAGCTGCGGTAAGCGATTACTTGACTTCCGGTGTCTTTACGCCGACGGATACCACCAGTTTCGATGCGCAAACCCTTCAGTTCAAGAGTAGTACTCACGCTGGCATGAAAAATGTCGCTGCAGGTAAAGTGAAAAGCAGCCATGACGAACTCTGGCTGCGTTTCGTAAAAGCACCAAAGTTAGTTGATCTCATCCGCAGCCAATGGGGTTTCACAGGTTGTCTGGTCAAATTCAAGCTCGAAGTAGGCATCACTGAACAGCAGCTTGAAGCCATTGCTGAAGCTTCGCGAGTACAATCTCATGCGGATTTGATGGTAGCCAACACGTTCGAAGGAATGCGCGACTGGGCCATTCTTGGACCTATCGATGGCAGGTATCAGCACATCCATCGCTCCGAATTAGCCAGGCGAGTGGTAGCAGCAGTTACGCAACATCAAAAATGAGCCGCTCGCCCCCGGGCAATTGCTGTCCCAACAGCCATGAAGCGAGCGGCATCAGAGTCCCAGGGAGGAATCGAACCTCTTACCACCGGCTTTGCAGGCCAGCCCCTCGCCTCGAAGGTTCAAGTTCCTGAGACATCATGAGGAAGGCGACTGCCTGTCACGAGACGCATCGCCTTCCCTGGATTTATTGCTGCTGGCTAAACGTGCGGCCCAGGTACTGGCTCAGCACCCGTGGCCCCACCAACCCGAGTTCCAGCCGAGTGGTGGCGAGCAATTCCTTGGAGGAAAGTGCCTGCCGACGTTGTTGTTCGGCTCGTCGGGCCTGGGCAAGAACCCGGTTCAACCGTGCGGGGCTTTCAGCTTCGTACTGCG
>CAYPJB010000024.1:0-21384 GCA_964410845.1 uncultured Bacteroidales bacterium
CCCCCGGCCGACGCGAAGTGGGGCATGGTGCTCTTGCTGAGCGTAGCGTCAAGGCTGTGCTGCCCGGCACCGAGAAGTTCCCGTATACCATCCGCATCGTCAGCGACATTACCGAATCAAACGGTTCCAGCAGCATGGCAACCGTGTGCGGTTCCACGCTGGCCCTGATGGACGCTGGTGTGCCGATCAGCGATCCCGTCGCAGGTATCTCCATTGGTCTGGTGAAGGAAGATGACCGCTATGTCCTCCTCACCGACATCATGGGTGATGAAGATCACTACGGCGACATGGACTTCAAGGTCGCTGGCACCGGACGAGGCGTCACTGGCATTCAGCTTGATCTGAAGGTCACAGCCATCAATGAGGAGATCATTCGTAAGTCTCTCCAGCAGGCTCGCGAAGCTCGCCTCGAAATCCTACGCACCATGCTCAGCACCCTGCGTGCTCCGCGTGCTGAAATCAACAAGCATGCTCCTCGATTGATCACCATCAAGATCAACCCCGAGAAGATCGGGCTACTGATCGGGCCTGGTGGCAAGAACATCAAGGCTATCCAGGAAAGCACCAAGACCAAGATCGACATTGCTGAAGATGGAACCGTCTTCATTGCTTCTGCCACCGGCGACGGTGCAGAAGCAGCCCGCAATAAAGTAGAAGCGATGCTCGAAGAGGTTAAGGTCGGCAGGGTCTACGAAGGCAAGGTCAGCTCGATCAAAGACTTCGGTGCGTTTATCGAAATTGCACCAGGCCGTGATGGTCTGTGCCACATCAGCGAACTGGCTGATGGCTATGTCGGCCGCGTTGAAGACGTGGTCAAAGTTGGTGATGTGGTGAAGGTCAAGGTCATCGCTATCGACAATCAGGATCGCGTGAAACTGAGCCGCAAGATTCTGCTGCAGGAAGCAGCCGGTGGTGCTCCACCCGCTGCTGCCCCAGCCATGGAACCGGCAGTGCCACGTTTTGAAACTGAAGCTGGCGAACCGGAACTGCCCGAGCCAGGCAACTATGTGCCTCCACCACCTCGTCAGGATTATCCACCTCGTGAACGGGGCGGAGACCGTGGTGGTGATCGTGGCGGCCAACGTGGTGGTTATCGCGGCGGCGAAGGTGGCGGCGGTGGCTACCGAGGTGACCGCGGTGGTGATCGTGGTGGCCAGCGTGGCGGTGGTTATGGCGGCGGCGGTGGCGGTGGTTACCGAGGTGACCGCGGCGGAGATCGCGGTGGCGACAGGGGCGGTGATCGTGGTCGTGGCCGGGGAGGCGACGATCAGGGGCAAGGATACGGCCAGCCACCACCTCGTCCTGACTATTATTAACGAGAGAAGTCGTGGCAGGGTTGTTCGGTACACTGAACAACCCTGATTGCAACCACATGCCAGAATCAACGTACTTGTGAAATCAGCTCATGTCAGCAGCGCCGATCAGTACTAACAAGCCTCCACCGGATCATGGCCCCTTGCCTGTGCCGGCACTGGCTGCGCTCCTGAGTTTCGCAGTGCCTGGGCTCGGACAGATCGTTCAAGGTTTCCTTTCAGGCAACTTCGTTCGACTGGCCAAGGGCTGCATGTTCCTCGTCGTCATCTGGGGCATGTTCTTCTTCGGCTTCTTCAAGAGCCGGATGCGGAATGTCTATGTTCCCCATGTGCAGGAAGTCTACCTGAACGACGATCAACGGATGGGGCGGGTAACCAAAAGCGCTGGGCCCCTCGGCAAACCGCTCCCGCCATTTCTGGGTAACCTGTGGAATCGTCCTCAGTATGTGATGCAGTTCTGGGTCGGACTGCCAGCCTGGCCTGCACTCTGGAACTACTTCCAGCCCGATAGCGAACTCTTTGGCACTTTCCAGGAATCGCCCGGTACGGTCAAGAAGGCTGACAACGAGTCGATCTTCATCCGTCGCAAGCACTGGCAGGACTACGAAGACAAGGATAATGAAATTCAGAAAGACCCGAGCATGGGTCGCCTGTGGGATTGTTACTGGATTTACACAGTGATTGCCGGGGCTCTGAACATCATGGTGATCTATGATGCCTGGGCTGGCCCGGTGCGGTTCAAGCCGGTGAAGAAGAAGCAGGAGGTCAAGAAATGATACCTGGCCCTACTTCCTGGGAAGTATTCCTGCACTTCCCGATCATGATCATCCTGGCCAACCTCGTCTTCAGTGCCTGCCGCTACGACGACTGGTCACATATCCTGCAGCACGCCTGGAAAGGGGTGATTTACATCATCACCTTCCTGGGTGGCGTGTTTCTGTTCCTGTATGTAGGATTGCAGGTCGTTGTGCCGTGGTTGTTCGGATAGATCTTACTTCATCCATCCCTGCACGATGCCACCGCAGGCCCAGCAAAAAACGGCCAGTCCGGAGCCAATGATGGCACCTGCGATTGCGAGCATGACGTAGACATTCCATCGCCTGGGTGTCTGCTCAGGCTGGTTCGGCAGATGAATGACATCATCGGCATACGCCAACCGTGCCAGCATGAAACCGACGATAGCCAGTGAAGCGATGCCAATGACAAAACCCAGCGGGGGCAGGTCCTTGGCGGGCATGGCTTGTCGCATGGCAAACAGCGGGCCTGCAACCACCAGCGAAATGAAGAAGACTTCGGAAAAGGCCTGAATCAGTCGATCACCCAGGTCAGCGCCATCCCGACGAATAGCCCGCAGTGCCGCCTGGGCTGCTTCGCCCACATCCGGGTCGCTGAATAAGCTGCGAAGCAATGTTTCAGCGCGAATCGCAACAGGCCCCGTGATCTTCAGTTGTTCGATCAGTGCCAGGCGATAAGGCACTTCCTGCACCGTGGTACCCCGCAGGGCTTGCAGGATCATCGTCACGGACTGTTGGCCCCAGTGCAGTAAAGCATACTTGGCCATGCTCCGCAGACTGGGATCAACATCGTTCAATAGTGGAATCACCGCAGCAATGGTATCCCGATCAGGACGCTCCAGGTGCTGCATTTCCACCAGCGATTGCTGCTTCGCTTCCACCGGTACATCAACGGCGAAGAGCGATTCCACACGAGTCAGTGAACGAGCACGGGTTTCGGGGGCCATGCTGGAGTATAGCTTACTTTCGCTTCAGCACCAGTACGGCATGCAGGCCATCTTCGAGGAAAGTCAGAGTTGCGCTCAGGCCTTTGAACTCGGCCAGGCTCTTCATCGTGTCGCTTTCCTTCGCGGGTTCCAAAGGCTGCTGAGGGTTGATGTGAGCACAGCCGTGGATGCTGCACTCACACTGTCCACCTGGTAGCAGTTTGTAGGTGCCTCCATCGGGACAGAAGATGCGTTGGCCATATTGCTGACGAACCAGGGTGAGCAGCTTCGGATCGTAGGTGCCATCCGCTTTCACCAGTTCGGGGTAGGAACGGGCGATGTTGGCGATGCATTGCTGGTTCTTGCCGCACGCCACCCGATGGTTCTCCGACCAGCCGAGGCGATAGCCGGGCAGCACTTGTTTCCAGGCATCGGGATAGATGCTGAACTGTGCGTGACCTTGATCGTCTTTCTTTGTGTTCGCTTCCTTCGACGGAGTAGCCAGCTTGCTGTAGTACTGATGCAGTTCAGGCAGCATCGTGGGCTGATTGGTCACGACCAGGTAGTTGCCCATGCGTGCCCAGGCAATGCGGAAGCTGATGCCAAGCAACTTGATGCTGTAGATACGAACCTTGTTCTCGCCGACAGGTATCTGGTACTGCTCCATCTGGACGAAGTCCTGGAAGCCCCTGGGCAGAGCGGCGAGTTGCTTATCCACTTCAACGAGGAACCGGTCAACGAGTTCTGCTTGCTGGACAGGGATTACGATGCAAGCGGGATTGGTTAGTGACTGAATGATCATGCCCACGAAGAGCATCTCGGAGCCGAAGAAGTCATTCCCGAAACCAGCCATGGGTAGGCGAGAGCCCATGAAAGTTGTCACATCGCTGGTGATGGGTTGGGACGCATCGAGCACCTGGTAGCTGACGTGCTCGCCGATGCCTTTTTCGAGGAATTCGCGAAGGAGTTTGTAATCGATGTCGGGGAGATCGAAAGGTGTACTCCGCAACCTGGTGTTCAGCACCACACCCCGCTCAGCCGGGCTGATAATTGGGCTGTTCCCTTTGTATTGCAGCATGCCAGCCAGTTCTGCTGATGAGAGCTTATTCAACCGATACGCTACTCCATCGCAGGTCACTACGGTCAGCCCCGCGCCTTCGGGATCGACCAGTCCCTGGTGAGGCTTTTTGAAATCAACGACAATATCCTCCGGTTTGCTCCAGATCACCGCTGACGTGGTTGCAGCTTCCAGAATGCCAATGGTGTTGGAAGTACCCCTTCCATTGGCGATTTCCAGGAAAGTGACCTTCCTGCTTGGTGAAGTAAAGATCGTATTTTCGCCCACTGGAACAAGCAGTCGGGTCTTGTGAGCTTTGTCGATTTCTTCGTTAACTGAACGATAGATAGCAGGCATCTTCTCGATCAACTTCTTGTTGTGCTCGCTATTCCAGGGTTCGTCCTGCCTGAACTGTTTATACAGTGCCTCTTCTCCGAGGTAAGGAAGCAATGTTACCCTCCAGCTCAGCAAGGGTTTACCATCCTTCGATTGAATCGATGAGGGCGGCAGGCAGTTGTAATCCTGGTGATAATTTTGCATTGCTAACATCAGCTGTTGCAATGCCTCTGCACCTGTCAAGAACTTGTTCTCGCCACCAGGCAATTGCTTCAGCAGCAGTTCCTTGTTCACATGGGCTGTCACCGCATGGATGGTGCCATGCAGCCGGGGCACGGTTGCCATCGGTACAGTCTTGCCACCAATCGCCTGCGACAGGCCGGTGTAGATGCTGTTGTCAATCAAAGGCAGCACCACTGTTTCCAGGCGGAACTGTTCAGGAGTTACCTTCACTCGCACGGCAATCGGATCAAAGAATGTTCGCCAGTATTGGCTGTAGTCACGCAGGAAGGTCTGATAGTCGCTGGCTTCCTTGGCGGTGACCTGTTCCAAGGGCACTTCCAGAAGTGGTGTCAGTTGGCTGGTGGTGCCGAAGATGGAACTGCGGGCAGACATGCCATCGTCGTTCAGCACATAGGTACCACCCGAGGGGCAGGCCCAGGTATCTTTGCCGAACACTCCGGGGGCACAGCCGCTGGAGGCCAGTTCTTCGAACGACTTGGGAGCACGCCCGGTTTCACTGCGGAACATCAGGGCAGCCCG
Organism: uncultured Bacteroidales bacterium; assembly: GCA_964410845.1. GTDB lineage: Bacteria > Planctomycetota > Planctomycetia > Gemmatales > HRBIN36 > JAEUIE01. The sequence continues at coordinate 5,189 of CAYPJB010000024.1, forward strand.
TTCGATCATCTTCAGATGGTTGAAGGCGATCAGCCGACGTTGCTGGGTCAGTTTCACCCGTGGTCCGAGGAGCCTGCGGATGCAGGGATCGGACAGGTAGATCAGGCCATCTTCATCCTCAGCACCGCGAGGCATGATGGTACGGATGTAGGCAAACTCGGTTGAATCCCCCAGGTTCTTAGCCGCTTCACCTTTGTCATTCTTGCCGGCGATAGTGGCCAGCACCTTCTGGAAGGCTAGAAGCGAGTTGCTTCGCACATGCAGGTCAGGCTTGGGATCAGCAGCATAGAAATGGACCGTGCGGTCAGGGCTGGTGGTATGCACATAGTTGATATCGAGATATTTCCCCTCGTTACGGGTAACGCCAGCTTGCTTGGCCGAGGCTGCATCGAGCCATTCACGTAGCGATAACAGCTTCTCGCCTTGTACCAGGAGGGTAATGTCGCTGCCATCGCCGAGGTAGAGATCGCTTCCGGTGACACCGATGCCGGTCAGGCCGACGGCATCGAGCAAGGCTGGCGGGATTCCCTGGATGCCTAGCTGGGTCTTGAGGCGTTTTTCGAGATCGACTGATTGGGCGCTACCCATCATCTGGGCGAAGAGGTGGCCACTCCAGAGATCCGAAGCATGGAGGGCTTCCATCATCTTCTTCGCTGACTGGAATTCGATGAAGTAGAAGTCTTCCGGGACAAACCTGGCCACAGTTCCCACGTTGGCCTTGCGACCTGCGAGCATCTTTTCCCACGGATGGCTCTTGATAGTGGGACCTGTCAGCGAAGCCAGTTTAACGGGCTCTTTTTCTTTGTCATCAGGAACCGCTGGTTGGCCATCGTCACGACGGACTCGACGGTCTTCCGGCCCCATCATCGTGTCGAGCTGCAGGCTTTCCTGAATAGCTAGCGCCCCGGTGAAGGTGCTGAAGAGATCGACATCCTCACGCCGCCCCAATCGGCTACCGCGGTTAAAGATAAACCGATCCAAGGTAGCTTTTTCGCGACGTGCTGTCTGCATCACCAGGTATTGCAAATAGGGATCATGAGGCGACTGTGCAAACAGCCTGATTGCTTCCGCGTGGGTCCATCTCTGTAGCTTGGGTGGTGCAGGTGGTTGTGCTTCCAAGGTACAACAGCACAGAAGAGCGAACAGCACAGCAGTAGTCAGTGTCTTCATGGCAACCCCCTAGGAGTTTGCTTCAATGCAAAAAGGTTCACAACAGCCGCAAGTGGGCAAAGGTGTTCTAGAAGATACCATTGAGGGTGCAGTAGAAGTTTCAGAAAACGAACCAAGCCGGAGTAACCTTGACGATTACTCCGGCCTGGCAAGCTGTGCAGGTGAACCCCGTTATGCTGGCTGCTCGTCCGTGGTGTGCGTCTCGTTCTCCAGATCCTCCTGAAGGCGGGCCAGGGCAATGGCCCACTTATCGGGGGTATCATAGGTGCCTGCTTCAATCTCTCGGCGAACCCGGACTACCAGGTCCCAGCGCAGCCGAGGCACAGCTGCATCTCGCGGCGAAGTAAACATAGGTGCATCATCATAGAGGTGAATCTGAAGGTGCTCATTCCAGGAAGTATACATCCTTGGCAGCAGGGCGGCGGGCAGAAAGGTTGTCCCCCGAAAACGATTCACGCCTGGCGTCATAACAGATTTCCTCAAGATGCAGATTACCAGATGCCAGACAGGGACAACTTCCCTTCCCACGTAGCCACCACGGATGGCCGCGTCGTGCCAAAGTGTATCGACGTGATTCTCTCGCTACACCACATAGTTTGCCACAACTTCCAGCCTTCCCTCATAGTCAAAGGCCGGTTGGTCTCACTGTTCACTCTCAACCGACCGCTCCGACAATTCCATCTGTTCTGACGAGTACAACCATGCGGACGGTACTTGCTCCAGTGACGGAGATTGCCTCGTGACACGTCATGATTCCACTACTTTCTCTCAATTCGTGTATCCTGTTGTCAGTTGATTCGAGCTGTGAGGCTGCGAAATACTTGAATGAAAATCGAATTGACAGTCTGCTGTCACTGGTGCCGGGCAACACCTGCTCAAAGGGAACGGCAACGATCAAGTAGCCGTTTATCGATGGGCATATTGAAGAGGAGTTGTTGTCGTCACCTCGGTCGGTGCCTGCAGTGTCTTGAGAAATTCCAGCAGCGCCTGCTGTTCTGATTTTGAAAGCTTGCGATAGGCATTGCGTACTGCCGTGGCATCGCCTCGGTGATTCTGTATCGAAGATTCAAGTGTCGGGGCACTGCCATCATGCATGTATGGTGCAGAGTGGGCCACACCCCAGAGTGGTGGCGTCTTCCATTCATTCGGCAGAGGATCGCCCGGCGACCTCTCCGGCAACCCGGGCGGTTCCGGTGGATCGTAGGTGCCGCCTTGTCCACCGCCTCCACTTCCATCCAGCGGCGTTACGACATCGTGCAGCAGAAAATCGCTGTAAATCCCCTGGATACCGGCCAGATCGGGCACATGGCAACTGGCACAACCCACCTTCGTGAAGAGCTGTTTGCCGAGGATGGCTCGTTCCTTCAAGTCTTCTGCCTCAGGCAACACTTCTACCGGTCGAGGCAGAGTGGCCACGAAGCCTGACATATCGCGAAGTTGCTTCCATGACATATCCGTCCCTGCCGAAATATAGCTGGGGTTACCCAGGGGCTTCGGTTGATCATGCACTGGCGTACTCAGTCCCAATTCATTGGCACAGGCCGCTGCGACGAACTCTTCCAGCGTGGCGAACTGGGCCTTCCATCCAAACTTGCCGATTCGGCCGTCGGCTAACACACGGGCCTTGCCCAGAGGCCTGGTTTCAAACTTGCTTTGAGTCAGTTCCACCCAGGTGCCTGCAAAGCTCTGGCAGAACTGCTGATGCTTGATGGCTTTCTCAGGGATCAGGTCGATCCAGCCAGCACCAAAGAGGGCGGTGGCATTGATCGTCTCGATACGTACCGGATCAAAATCGGGAATGGTGACGGTGTACTCACAATGGCCATCTCGACGGCGAGTGGTGCTGCCTTTAACGACGGGGAAGAGCTTGCGCAACAGGGCTGGGGTTTCCTGAAACGACGAAGCGGTGCTGGAAGCATGAATCATGCCATCCGCCGCCGGGTTCTGGTGGGTCACGCGAACGATGTAATGTTGAACATTCCCGCGTTTCTCTCCTGCTCCTCCCAAGCCACCTTGAAAATGACAACTGGCACACGACTGAGCATTGAAGACAGGCCCCAAACCATCGCCGCCTGCGAGAGAGTCTCCTTTGGTCCATGAATGACTGAATAACTCTCTGCCCCGCTCCATCTGCCCGGACCATGCCCATGGTCCGATCAGAATAGGCAATCCAGGTGAAAACCACCAGAATCCACCTAAAAACATGAGAGCTGTTAACGCCCAACCGACATAGCGACGATTATCCTGCAGTTTTGAATGAAACATCGGAACGTTCCAGAGTCAGGGACAATCCCAGCGTACAGCAGGTTTAGAGCTACTGCAACGGTTATCGATGGGCAAAGCATGGCGTTGAAGTTGGCATACATTCGAAAAACACTGTGAAAGACCATGTCGGCAACGGACCCAATGCGATTCTGATTGATTTTTTCGTGAAACTGGCTTAGGATTACAACACGAACTGAACAATCAAGCAATCCTTACTGAAGGAGGACTGCAATGTACGAAGCGAATATGAATTGGGATCAAAGAGTAGCGATTGACGCTGCCCAAAGCGAACGGGTGGCGTTCATTCGACGCACCTATCTGCATGTGGGTGGAGCCATCGTCGCTTTTGCGATACTGCTGGCGGCCCTCTTGAACTTTGTTCCACCGGAGACGATGCAACGGATCTTCTTCGGTTCGAAGTGGAGCTGGCTCATCGTGATCGGTGGGTTCATGGCCATTACGTACCTGGCGCAGAACATGGCCAACTCACAGACCTCCGTGGGTACCCAGTACCTGGGGCTTGGCCTGTATGTGATGGCTGAAGCATTACTGTTCTGGCCGATGATCTGGCTTGTCACCACCATGCCTAACATGACAGGCGTACTGCCACAAGCGGTGGTTCTCACGCTGGCCCTGGCGGCAGGCTTGACAATGAGTGTGTTCGTCACCAAGGCAGATTTCTCCTGGATGCGCAGTGCCCTCGTAGTTGCAGGCTGGGTTGCCTTTGGCGTCGCACTGTTGAGCGTCTTCGGATTCTTCAGCCTGGGCATCTTCTTCAGCATTGCGATGATCGCCCTCATGTGTGGATTCATCCTCTATGAAACCTCCATGGTGCTTCATCACTACCACACCAGCCAGCACGTAGCAGCTGCCTTGGCGATCTTCTCGTCACTGGCCACGCTGTTCTGGTACGTGATCCGCCTGCTGATGTCGATGCGCGACTAAGCACAACCTTTCAACAGAAACAACCCCCGGTGCTCTACCGGGGGTTTTTACTTATACTCAGCCTATGCTTGCTAAACGCATTATTCCCTGCCTCGACGTCAGCCTCGGCCGCGTGGTCAAAGGGACGAACTTCATCAACCTGCGTGATGCAGGTGATCCCATCGAAATAGCCAAACGCTATGAAGCGGAGGGGGCGGATGAGCTAGTCTTCCTCGATATCACTGCCAGCCACGAGGGAAGGGATATCATTGCCGATCTCGTTCGCCGGGTGGCGGAAGAGATCTTCATGCCGTTCTGTGTAGGCGGAGGCATCCGTACGATTGAGGATGCGACACGCCTGATCCATGCCGGGGCTGAGAAAGTGAGCCTGAATACCTCAGCCGTTCAGACGCCTGAACTCATCACCCAGATCAGCCAGAAGTTCGGTTCCAATGCTTGCGTCGTGAATATCGATCCGCGTCGCACGTCTCCCCTCTCCCCCCCGGGGAGCGGGGGTGAGGGGAATACTTCTGTCAGCGAAGCGCTCGTCTATGAAGTCTACACCCATGGCGGTCGCAAACCCACCGGCCTTGATGCCGTTGCCTGGGCGAAGCAAGTGGAAAGACTGGGTGCAGGCGAGATCGTGCTCACCTGCATGGACAATGATGGCACCAAGAATGGCTACGATGTCGAACTGACCAGACGCGTGGCAGAAGCTGTCAATATCCCTGTCGTGGCTTCCGGTGGAGCCGGGCACCCCGAACACTTGTATCAGGTGCTGACAGCAGGAAAAGCAGATGCAGCACTCGCTGCCAGCATCTTTCACTACGGCGAGTACCCCGTGCCTGTGACGAAGAAGTACCTGGCAGAACGAGGCGTAGTTGTACGGCTATAACATGCCTACTTGAAGGCTTCGTATTCCTTACCCAACAGGGTACTGGCAATCTTGAGCTTGATAATCTCATCAGTACCTTCGTAAATGCGACAGACCCTGACATCATTGATGTGGCGGCCGGGACGATAGAGTGTGGACCAACCACGTCCGCCAAAGACCTGGACAGCCCGGTCGGCGGCTTCCCAGGCAGCGTTCGAGGCCTGATACTTCGCCTGGGCAGCAAGGAGATCGGCTTTGCTGCGTAACGCCTGGTCGCCGGGGTTGGCGTCGCAGGCATCCTTGGCCTGGGCTGCGAGCATGATCACAGCATCGCTGGTAAGTCGACACATTTCGATACGGGCAATGTGATCCTGTACCAGTTGATGCTTGCCTATGGGCTTGCCATGCTGATGGCGTTCCTTGGCGTAGTGCAGCACCTCAGCCAGGCAGTCTTCAATCACACCCAGGCAACCCGCAGCAACGCTGAGTCTGCCGGTAACCAGTGACCACATGGCAATACGGAAGCCGTTGCCTTCCTCGCCGAGCATGTTCTCAGCAGGAACCTTGAGGTTCTCCATCTGAAACATGGCGGTGTTGCTGGCGTACATGCCACACTTGGCCACAAGGTCTTCGGCCTGGAAGCCGGGCTGCTTGGTGTCGATGATAAAGGCGCTGATCCGGCCCTTCGGATTATCAGCCGGGTAGGCAAAGGTGACGATGGCATCAGCGATGCCACCGTTGCTGATGAGGTATTTCACACCGTTGAGCAGGAAGTTCTTCCCATCGCGGGTGTAGGTGCTGGTCATTTCCAGCGGGTTGCTGCCGGCATCAGGCTCGGTGAGGCCGAACGCAAGGATCTTTTCCCCATTGCAGGATGCAGGAAGGTAGCGTTTCTTCTGGTCGTCGTTGCCCCAGGCCATGATGGGTGCCTGGCCGATGCTGGTCTGCCCGGAGAAGAAAGTGCGAACGCCGGTACCTTCCCGACCAATACGGGCGAGTGCTCGAAGGTAGGTAACCGTGTTCGCTCCACGTCCGCCGAGGGCTTTGGGAACCGGCATGCCAAGGATGTTGTACTTCTTGGCTAAAGGCAGCACTTGATCGTTAAACTTGTGTTCGAGATAACAAAGCTCTTCATGTGGGCGAATCTCTTCGCAGAAGGCATTGACATCTTGAAGCAGTCGCTGTTGTTCGTGCATATCCATGCGATTCACCGTGGGAGAGTTGCTTGGTTAGTTTAGGAGGCAGAAGCCAGGAGTCAGGAGATCAGCCGGTCGTATCATACCTTGTCATTAAAGAACGAAACTACCCCAGCTTATTCTTCGTAAAACGACACGTAACAGTTGCTTCAGGATTCCATATGCAATCGGCCCCAACAGCTGTGCTTACGAGTGGTGGTCTGGATAGTGCCATTCTGTTGGCGCATGTGGCCAGACAACTGGCATTGGTGGCTGTTACGCCTATCTACATTCGTTCGGGGCTGGCATGGGAAGCGGTAGAATTGCACTATCTCTACGAATACATCGATCACCTGAAGCTTCGGTTTAAGAACCTTCAGCCGCTTGTCATTCTTGATCAACCAACCGCTGACCTCTACGGCAACCACTGGAGCACGACAGGCGCAGCGGTGCCTGACGCATCGACGCCTGATGAGGCAGTCTATCTGCCGGGGCGGAACCTGTTACTGACGTTGAAAGGCTTGCTCTGGTGTCACCTGCATCAGGTGAGTCAACTGGCACTGGGGGTCCTGGGGTCGAATCCGTTTCCCGATGCGTCGCCAGCATTCTTTGCCAGTTTTGCTGGTGCAGTGGGGATGGGTGTCAACGACCCGACCCTGCGCATCATCGCCCCTTTTGGTACACTGCACAAAGCGGAGGTGATGCACTTGGGAAAAGACCTGCCATTGGAGTGGTCCTTCTCGTGCATCCAACCGATTGCAAACATTCACTGTGGGCACTGTAACAAATGTGCCGAGAGGCAACACGCGTTCAGGGACGCTGGGATGGGCGATCCCACGAAGTATCACGTCATCTCATCGCAGTAGTTCAGGAATCAGGGAATCGAGAACCATCATGCACCGAGTTACCCGCGAAATTCATTTCTGTTACGGCCATCGCTTGCTCAACTACTCTGGCAAATGTCGGCATCTGCATGGGCACAATGGAACTGCGGTTATTACCATTGAAAGTGAAAAACTCGATAACCTGGGAATGGTGGTCGATTTTAGTGAGATCAAACGCGTCATGCAGACGTGGATTGACGATCATCTGGATCACAAGATGATCCTGCATCGAAACGATCCGATTTTACCCATGTTCAAGCAGTTGAACGAACCCTACTTCCTGGTAGATGAAAATCCCACAGCAGAGAACATTGCCAAGCTCATTTACGTGGAGGCCAAGAAGCATGGTTTTCCGGTGGCCGAAGTGAGCCTCTGGGAGACCGAGAATAGTTACGCGACCTATCGAGAGTAAGCCCCCCCACTCCTGTGAGTTAAAAGAGGACTGAAGAAAATGAAAATTCTGCAATTACAATGAAGTTTCTTCTAACAAGTTCTTCGCACTCCAGCTAAGATGCAACGACAACTTACTCCTGAATCTACGTAGTATCCATGCTTGATACCGGACATTATGTACTGTTGGTTATGTGTTTTCTGCTCATCATTGCGCTTTACGCCGTGTACAGCCAGCAATTAACCAGAGAGCAAAAGGCAACTTCCTCGAACCCATCGGCGCCAGGCGTGGTTTCGGCCGATGACAGCTACGACGAACTGGTGGAACATGCCAGTGACGTTATTTTCAAGCTGAGAAACAATGGCGACATCGTCAGCATCAACGCTGCTGGCGCCAAACTGCTGGGGTACCCCAAGGAAGAACTGATTGGTAAGAACCTGAGTCAGTTCATGGAAGAAATCCAAAGCGATTCCATGATCCGCGATGGCAGTAAGGAATACTCGCAGCGTGATTTGATACTGCTGGATCGAAACAAAGAGCGGGTCTATCTGGAAATGAGCCTGCGCCGGGAACGAGTGCAAGGCAAAACCCGAAGCGTGGAAGTAATTGCTCGTAATGTGACCGAACGCCGGTGGCTGGAAGCCCAGCTACGTCAAAACGAGCGGTTGCATGCGATGGGACTGCTCGCGGGAGGCATCGCACATGATTTCAACAACTACCTCACAGTGATTATCAACTATGTCGATCTTGCACTGGAAACCAAGCCGAGCGCAGAAGTGGCTCATATGCTGGAGCAGATTCGCAAAGCGGGAATCACGGCTTCCGATGTTTCACGCAGCATGCTCGAGTTCAGCAGAAAGCAGGCTAACACTGATAACCATGTGAATCTGAACAGGGTGATAACTCAATCGGAACGTATGCTTCAGACGGCACTGGGTAAAAAGGCGGAGTTGAAGTTACAACTGGCCAGCGGTCTGCGACACATCAAAGGCGATACAGGCTCCGTCGAGCAGGTGCTGCTCAATCTGATTGTTCATGCCAAGGATGCTATTCTGGACCAGGGGAAAGTTCTTATTCGAACCATGCCAGTCGAGGATCAGAAGCATGTTCTGCTCGAGATCAGCTACAACGGAAAAGACCTGACGGAAGCTGAAATCACGAATTTATTCCAGCCCTTCTTCACCAGCATGCCAGAAGACAAAGGCATCGGGCTTGGTCTTGCATCGGTCCAGCGCATCATTCATAAGCTGGGGGGAACGATTAAAGCCACCAGTCAGCCAGGGCAGGGGACCACCTTCCATATCCGCTGGCCGCTCGCCTGATGTGAAACTGTAATCTAACTTCTATCATCGCCCGTTCACGACTGCTATAACTGCTCCATGCCTTCCGCACAAGAAGCTGAGAATCTGGCTCGTCTGGCGAGCGAACACTTTGGCGTTCCCGCTGATGTCGTCAATCAGATTCTGCGCAATGTTCAGAACGCTGAGAAGCTTGGTCACCATCTCAATATCGTCACTCAACTGCAGGATGCGGGCTATCTGAACGAGCAGCAGGCCCAGCAACTCATGCAGTCCACCGATGGTTCGTTTATTGCAGTGCAAATTGGAGAAACCAAAAAGCTTGATCTCGAATACTTTGACGATGAACACCCCAAAGAAATCGCTGGCTTTACGCTGACCAAGAGGCTCGGTGGAGGCTCCATGGGAGCCGTTTACCTTGTTACGCAGAATACGACCAACCAGAAATATGCAATGAAGGTGTTGGGGCCGCAGTGGAAGCAGCACGAAACCCTGCTGACCCGCTTTCAACGTGAAGCACAGCACGCCGCCAAACTCGATCATCCCAATATTGTTCGAGGCTTCTACGCTGGAGCTGACAAGGAAACCGAACGCCATTACTTCCTGATGGAATACATTGATGGCGTCAGTGTACAAACACTCCTGGCCCAGCGCGGTAGACTTTCCCCCGGCATCGCTCTTCGCATTATTTGGGAAGTTGCCCATGGACTGGCTCATGCCCATTCCCGTGGAATTGTCCATCGTGACATCAAACCAGCCAATATCCTGATTGATCCCAGCGGACTGGCCAAGCTGACGGATTTCGGACTGGCGAAGGACCGGTTCACCGATAGCACCTCGCTGACGAAGACCAAACAAGGCTTCGGCACACCGTTCTACATGCCTTACGAACAAACGGTCTCTGCCAAGAATGCGGACCAGCGTAGCGACTTGTTTGCCTTGGGAGCAACGGCGTACCACATGCTCACGGGCAGACTTCCCTTCGAAGGTCAGACGCCGCTCGAAATCACCGAAAAGAAGCAGGCTGGCCTGTATCCTTCTCCTTCGGAACATGTGCCTAGCTTGAATCCGAAGATTGATGCCTTGCTTGCCAAGCTGCTGGCGAAGAAACCTGAAGATCGTTTTCAGTCGGCCAGTGATCTAATCATTGCGTTGGATGAATCAAACCTGGTTCCGCTCACTCTCGATTGGGAGGAAGCAACGCACGAAAGCAAACCGACACTGCACATAGCTGATCAGCCGACGAAGCACGATGAAGAGGTGGACTCGCAGGAGAATGCACGCGCCTGGTACCTGTGGACGGGGCGAGTGAATGGCAAGCTCACCTGTAAACGGGCAAGTACCGAACAGATACAATTATCGATAGAGAGAAAAGAGCTGACACTGGAACAACAGGTCAGCCGTTCCCCTCGTGGTCCCTATCGTCCTCTGCGTGATTTCATCGAGTTTCGCATGCCTGCTACATCACACGTACCCGATAACGCCAAACGCTGGCCTGGCTGGCTGGTCTTCCTCGGCTTCGCCCTCTTCTGCCTGCTCTTTATGCTGCTGCTCTGGTGGCAGCTACCGAATCCGTAGGAAATACAGTCCAGACAATCATGCTGCACGATCACCAGTCACTTTGGCACGGTCGACTCATTGTCGTTGGGGCAGCATTGTTCTGGAGCTTGAGTGGATTCTTTGTGAAGTTGCTCACCGAGCCACCTCGTTGGTTGGGCGTGATGCAACCGGTGGCTGCCGAACAGATTGCGTGCTGGAGGTGTCTCTTCGGAGCATTGTCGCTGCTGTTGTTTCTGAGACCAGCTGCCTTCAGGTGGCATCCGCTGTTGCCTCTGATGGCACTTTGCTTTGCGGTAATGAACGGGCTTTTCATTCTGGCCATGGTACAGGGGGATGTCGCGGAAGCGTCACTGCTTCAGTACACCGCTCCGTTCTGGGTCTTCCTCGTCAATGTGCTGATCCTGCGACGAGCACATGCCAGCCGACGAGAGTGGTGGGCACTGCTGATTGCAACACTGGGCATTGTGGTAATTGTGCTGGGGCGCTGGCAGGCATCGCAACTGGTGCCAGCGGGACTGGCATTAGGGGCAGGGGTGGTCTTTGCCGGGGTGATACTCTGCCTCAGTCTGCTGAAGGGACATCAACCGGTCTGGCTGGCATTTATCAATCTGGCGGTAACGGGGCTGCTGACTTTTCCGTTTGCAATCCAGACACCCTGGCCTGGGGGAGAGCAGTGGCTGATTCTGTTGCTTTTCGGAGCTGTCCAGACAGCATTGCCTTACTGGCTGATGTCGAAAGCCATGAAGACAGTGCCTGCTCACGAAGGAGCTCTGATCACATTGCTTGATCCACTATGTGCCCCACTGTGGGCGTTCCTGATCACGCAGACCTTGCCGAGTACCCCGACATGGTTGGGTGGCACAGTATTTCTATTGGCATTGGTGGTGCGTTATTGGCCCCGATCAACTCGACACGAGAACGAGGAAAGCCGAACGACCTGAGGCTGGATGCGGTGTTACTGCTGTGGTGGTACAGGTATCGTGCGTTCTACGCCGGGTGGCGGTTGCTGGGCACCTGTAGCTGGGCCCGGTTGAAACCCTGGTGGAGGCGTAGCGCCGCCAACTGCCCCCGGAGGAAGGGAAACCCCTCCATTCACACCCGGTGGAGGCTGTACATTGAGACCGGGCTGCACGCCGGGAGGTGGCATGGCTGGTAGAGTTCCGCCTCCACCCCCACGCTGACGGAATTCATCGGCCTGCTGCTTGAGTTCATCACCCGACTTTTCTTTCATCGGTTGTAACTGGTAGGTGAAGATGCGACGATCACGATGATCGAACGGGCTGATCTCGGCAAAGAAATCGATGCCTGGATACTCCCACCACTTCGGAGGAACTGGTTCGAGCACTTCGAGAGGTTCAAAGCCATCTTTGAAGAGCTTGAATTTGTAATTGCCGTGATCAAGGAACGAATTGGTAGGCACGTTGCAGGGTGTGGTGCCTACTTCCACGTTATTCATGAAAACGCGGGCACCGGGTGGCTCGCTCAGAATGGTCATGCGCCGGTAGACGCACCCTGTACTGCAGAGCACCAGCAACACCAGTATTTTTGCCAATCGCCTCATCGCGAAGTCCATCGCTTTCATAACAGGTGGGCAGATAGCAGAAGGGGGATCGGGAGTCAACTGGAGTTCGGGGGCAACCAGGGCTGACACTGACATCGAATGACAAACAACCAGCGACCAATAACCCAGCAACTCTTCCTCGTACAATACACCACTCACAATCACTCGTACTACCAGGCAACCCCTGCATGAGTCTGCTTCTCAGCATCCAGAAAATCACCAAAGGCTTTGGCGGTCGGCCTCTCTTTACGAATCTTTCGATGGAACTGAAGGCGGGGGATCGTCTCGGGCTGATCGGCCCCAATGGTTCCGGCAAATCGACGTTACTCAAAGTGCTCTACGGCACGGAGCCTATCGATGAAGGCAATCGTTCGCTCCGACGCGGGGTAAAGCTGGGCTATCTGGCCCAGGACGATGTCTTCCCCGCCGGGCAAACCGTTCTGGATGCTGTCACAGCTGCCATCGATCATCCCGGTTGGGAAGAATACGAGAAGCAGACTCAAGCTGCGATTGTTCTGACGCAGACAGGCTTCACTGATTTTACCGTGCAAGCCAGTACACTCTCGGGTGGCTGGCGGAAGCGATTGTCACTGGCCTGCCAACTGGTGCAGGAGCCTGACTTCCTGCTTCTGGATGAGCCGACGAATCACCTCGATCTGCAGAGCATTGTCTGGCTGGAGAAACTGTTGCGTGCAGCGTCGTTCGGCTACCTCGTTGCTACGCACGATCGTGCCTTCCTTCGCGCGGTGGCTGACGAGATCGTCGAAGTGAATCGTATCTTTCCCGGTGGCACGTATCGCTTTGCAGCCAACTATGATGACTTTCTGGATCGTCGGGAGGAATTCCTCGAAGCCCAGGCCAAGATGCAGGAAGCGGTCGCCAACCAGGTGCGACGCGAGACCGAGTGGCTGGGCCGGAAAGCGGCTGCCCGTACCCGCAAGGCTGCCAGCCGTGTCGAAGATGCATACGCACGTCGGGAAGAACTGGCAGAGTTGAATTATCGCACCGCGCAGAGTCAAACGGCAGGCATTGACTTTGTCGAGACGGGTAGACAGACCCGCAAGTTGCTGGCTGCGAAAGAGCTGCAGAAGTCGCTCGGCGGCAAGAAGCTCTTCACCGGTATCAATCTCTTCCTTGGCCCAGGGACCAAGCTCGGTTTGCTTGGCGTCAATGGTAGCGGCAAAAGTACGTTGCTGAAGATACTGGCAGGTATCATCCCCCCCGATGCGGGTATCATTCAGCGAGCAGACAACTTGCGGGTGGTAATGTTCGAACAGGGTCGCTCCGCCCTCAAACCAGAACAGACGTTGCGGGAAGCCCTCGGTGGTGGCAACGACATGGTCATCTATCGTGATCGGCCGATTCATATTGCTTCGTGGGCCAAGCAGTTCCTCTTCCCTGCGGACAAGCTCGATGTGGCTCTCGGGGCTTTCTCCGGTGGCGAACAGGCTCGAGTGCGAATTGCTCAACTGATGCTGCAACCTGCCGATGTACTGCTGCTCGATGAACCGACCAATGATCTCGATATCCCCGCTCTGGAAGTACTCGAAGAGAGTCTCTCTGAATTCCCCGGGGCAGTAGTGCTGGTCAGTCATGATCGTGAACTGATGGATCGGCTTTGCACCGAAGTGATTGGTCTCGATGGCAGTGGCGGTGCCGGTTCGTTCGCCAGTGTGGCCCAATGGCTGGCAAGTTTGGACAAGCCGGTGGAGAAGATCAAAAAGACCGATACTGAGCCGAGGGAAGTGAGCCCCCGAAGCACTGCCAAGCCGAAGAAACTCAGTTACAAAGAACAGCAGGAATGGGACAGGATGGAAGCCAGCATCGCTTCAGCTGAAACTACTTTGCACGAGAAGCAGGCAGCAGTGGAAGCTGCTGCCACCGCAGGGCATGTTGCACTGAAAGAAGCATGCGAAGCGATGGAAGTGGCGCAGAAAGAAGTAGATCGTCTCTATCACCGCTGGGCAGAACTCGAAGCGAAGATAAACTGATCTGGTATGTGGTCATCACGCTCCGTCGTGATGACGGCGACGGTGAGATTCCGCCGCAATTGGAACGAGAGTTCTCGATGACACACGGTTCTGTTGCACTGTACTCTACCCGCCGATGTCATCACGGCGGAGCGTGATGACGACCATCCAAATTACCCAGGACACAGGAATAACACGTGAAACCCACCCTGATCACCGGCGGACGTGTGATTGATCCCAGCCAGCGTCTGGATGCCGTCAGCGATGTCTGGTTGCATGGCGACAAGGTCCTTCATGTGGGCCATCGTCCTGATCTCAAAGCTGAACGGATCATCCACGCCAACGGCAAGATCGTGACGCCTGGCTTGATTGATATCCATGTGCATTTGCGGGAACCAGGCCGCGAGGAAGATGAAACCATCGCCACCGGTGCTGCTGCGGCACTCGCTGGTGGGGTCACTTCGGTCGCCTGCATGCCCAACACCGAACCAGCCATCGACAGCCAGGCTGCAGCGGAGTTCGTGGTACTGCAAGCCAAGCGGGCTCATCAGGCGCATGTCTTCCCGATTGGCGCGGTAACGAAGGGCCGCAAGGGTGAAGAACTAGCTGAGATGGGGGCGATGGTGGCAGGCGGTGCGGTGGCATTCACCGATGATGGTGCCCCGATCAAGAGTGCCGAGATCATGCGACGGGCGCTCGAATATTGTCAGATGTTCGATAAGCCGGTGCTGAATCACTGCGAGGACCTCGACCTCTGCAAAGATGGGGTAATGAACGAAGGCGAATGGTCGATGAAGCTTGGGCTCAAGGGTTATCCCGCTGCTGCAGAAGAGATCATGGTCGCTCGCGATATCATCCTGGCTAAGCTCACGGGTGGTCTGCTTCATGTGCTGCATGTGTCTGCAGCGGGGGCAGTCGAACAGATTCGCCGAGGGAAGGAACAGCAGGTACGGGTGACGGGTGAAGCCTGCCCTCATCACTTTCTTCTCACAGATGCATGTCTGCGGAACTACGACAGCAACTACAAGATGTCGCCACCACTGCGAACGCAGAAGGATGTGGATGCCATCATCGCCGGGCTGAAGGACAACACGTTGGAAGTGCTCTGTACCGATCACGCCCCGCACGCGGCAGAGAAGAAGCTTCGCGAACTCGACCAGGCCCCCAATGGTATCGTCGGCGTCGAGACATTTCTACCGATGTGCATTCACGGCCTGATCGAACCAGGACATTTGACCTGGTCACAGATGATCGAAAAGATGACCTGCAACCCCGCCCGCATCCTGCGTCTGCCCGGGAAGGGCTCGCTCAAACCAGGCATGGATGCAGATGTGACGATCATTGATCCGAATATGAAGTGGACCATCGACAAAGACCAGTTCAAGTCGAAGAGCCGCAACACCCCCTTCCACCAATGGCCCGTCACCGGCCGAGCCGTGATGGCGATAGTGAACGGGGAAGTACGGTATGAGCTGAAGGGGTAGATAGTAGTCATCACGCTCCGTCGTGATGACAGCGGAGGTGAGAGTACAACACATGCAGCCCTCGAAGAGGGCGACTCGGTAGTAGCTGGCTGCGTTAGCTGCCAGTCACAGGCAAGAGAAGGACGATAGCCCCGAAGGGGCGATGGGATATTATCTCGCAAACACGTATCGCTCGTCGTATTCGATCTCATGCAAATCCAGCATTCGCAACAACTCCTCCATAAATGTTCGTTGCCGATGATGCTCGGCTTGTGTCAGTATGTATCGATTAACAGACTCGATCTCGGAATAGCTGACCGTGAACGCACTGTACCCTTCCTGCCAGGCAAAATCTCTGGTGAAGTTCTCATGCACCCACCCAGATGAATGACTCTTGATCTCTCTTAACAGTTCTGAGATTGATTTGTCAGGTCGGTAGCCAACCAGCAAGTGAACATGATCAGGCATTCCACCTGCAGCCAGGAGTACTCCCTTTTCACCTCGTATGATACCGCCGATATAGCCGTAGAGCCGATCACTCCATGTGGGGTCAATGAGGGGACGTCGATTTTTGGTGGAGAAGACGAGGTGATAGTTAAGTTTAGTGAACGTAGGCATGCTGACTCCAAGATTTACTGCGTAAAGTATAGTTTGAATTTGT
>CAYPJB010000025.1:0-10926 GCA_964410845.1 uncultured Bacteroidales bacterium
ACTTCCACGATGCAGCGATGGAACGCCCCGTAGCCGATAATGCCTGCGATGTGATCGCCCATCACGACATCGAGGAATGCCAGATCGAGAGCGATACAAAATGGTTCCTGGAACTCTGCCCGTCCCAGGGTGATGGTGCTGGGTTTGCTGAAGCTCGTTTTCACCGTGCCACCCACACCGATAGCAGGGAGTTCGCCGAAAGCTTCAAGCCCCAGTTCTTTCACCGTGCCTTTTGCCAGCACGTGAGCACCAGCACCACTATCGAAGATGAACCATCCGACATCCTTGCCGTTAACCAGAGGCTTGACCAGGAGATGTCCTGTCTTGGCACGCTTGACGGTCAATTCGGCTGTTTGAGCATTGTCGAATCGCACATCCTTGGGCTTTTTCACTACAGGCAGATATGGACTGATGGTCGATAGTGGTGCTGGTTCGATGGTGGTGAACTTTACCCGTTCCACCACATCTCCTGACGAAAGAAGCTCCATCATTCCAGGCAACTTCATGCCGAGCGAGTCGCGGTACTCGCTCCAGCGTAACGTCACTTCGCGCCCTTCACGCTGGAGTGAGATGCTGACTGGCAGCCCGGTCGAGGTGCTGAGTTGCAGCGTGCCTTTTTGCTCACTGGCTGGATGCACAAAGTGGAGGACATTCACATCCTGCGAAGCAGTCTTGTCTGAGGGAATCGAGTATTCCATTCCTGATGAGGGATCGAGCCACAAGCCTGTATAGATCAGACCCATGAAGATAGTGTTGCGTCGGTCAGCCATTTCCTGCAGTCGTTCCTCTCCACCCAGGTCTTTCACCCAGGTGTTCGTACCATCAAAGCCCAGGCCAGTGCTGATACGGGAATTCACTTTCTGGACGAAGTGCCCCTGTCGGGTAAATTGCAGCAGGTACTGTGCTGGCATGCCAGCGTAGGTACCTTCACCCATAAGCCTGATGCCCTCTTCTGGAATCCTGGCTAACGTGAGGCCGGTAACCTGTCGGGCACGGTGAATAAGTACCTCGGCTGTTGCTGGTTGTTCCGGCGATTGAATCCAGCACAGTGTGATCAGCAGCCAACTGAAGAGTGCAGTGTTCATGGTGTCACCTTTCGAGTGGTCTTTTTCTTCTTCTCACGCTGACGAACCGGGACTGGTGTGAAGACCCAAGCCAGAGAGTAAACCTGGCGTCCTTCGGTAGGCCCCTGCTGATTGAAGAGAGCGATCAGTTGCTCGAGCAACCGATTGGCTTCAACCACATCTCGAGGACTAAGCCAGCCTTTTGCTCGGCTGCCCCACACATTCCGCTGTGAGCCCGAGTAACGTGCACTATCGCTGACAATGCTCTTTTGAAACTCTCTCAGGCTGAGACGCATTGCTCCAGCAACCACTTTCTTGATGGACTTGGCTACCCTGGGCTGATACACAATGCGGGCATGACGACCGGGGACAGCGTAGATCGACCATTCAATACGGCCTTCCTTGCGTTTCTCGACACACTGCACCAGCTTGACCTTGACGAGTTTCTTGACATGGAAGTACAGTGAGTCAGCGGCACGCCCTAGATGGTCGGCAATTGCCTGGATGGACGAAGGCCCCAGCGTAGTCAGTGCATCGACAATCTCCTGTCGCATGGGCGACTGGAGCGCCTTGATCTGGGCGGGATCATCAATCAGGAATGTAGCAGGGAAGTTGTATGCAGGCATGAATTCACGATTGAATAAATTAACATAAATTCAATTGTAATCGCATGACTGTTACTGTCAAGCGCAGATCAGACATTCAAAAGACGCTGGCGATGCTGTCATGGTTGTCTCAAAACACTGCAAGCCGTGAGGTTGACTCACGGCTTGCTGAATTGACGGCGACAGTTTGGTTGCTTACCAGAGGAACGTCATGTGAATGTTGACGCCATCGATGGCGAGGTTCACGTGACGGGCAGAGCGTGGATTCGTGGACTGTTCGGTGTAGGTCGAACCAGCTTCAAACAGGTAGTTGAAGTCGTAGCCAGCACCCACCATCACGCGGCCACCGAAGAGGCTGACATCCATACCAATGCCCAGTTCGAGCACAGGCATGATCTCTTCGCGATTGTAGGTAGCCAGGCCACCAGTAATTCCGCCTGCATCGTCGGTGAAGGCTGTGGCTGCTTCTTCCGTGCGATCAGCAAAGAGCAGTGTAGAGTAAGCCTTCGCATACAGTGATAAGCAGGAGAGAGCATACGCACGTGTTTCGATACCGATACGAGGGCCAGCACCCTGCAGGCGTGAATAAAGAGCCTGGCTGTTGGTGGTAGCATCACCACGATCGATGAAGACGTTGTAGTTCTGTTCCAACTTGCTGATGCGGAGACCGCCTGCAAAGATAACATCCAGGCATGCAGCTGGGCTGATTACCGTACCAGCCATCAGATCCAGGTTGGTCCAGCGGATATCAAACACCCGAGTGAGTGAGCCACCGACTGGCACATCGCCACCACCCGAACCGGAACCGAGAGGCCCTGGCCCGATGTATTCGATGGTGAAGTTAGGGTCAGCGGAGTTATTCACCAGGGTATCGTTGTGAACGGTGTCCTGGTATCGGCGATAGGTGATCATTCCGAACCAGCCATTGGGAGTCAACCAGCCGAGGCCGAGGTTGTAACCCACACCGGTGGTGAGGTCATAATCCTGCTGGTCACCAGTGACGACAGGAATGCCACCCATATCGACCACATTACGGTACAGTACGGAAGGATCGCTACGGCGAGTGCGATACAGGTTGATACCACCGTCGAAGACGAGACCACTGGGGCCACGAGCTTGAATGGTAGTGCCGCAAGGTTCTATTCCGACTGGCGGAGCAGCACAGAAATTCTGAGCACCGGCGGGGATGAAACTGCCTTGAGCAGCATCACCACCCATGGGAGCCATGCCCATGCCGGTATACATCATTTGCCCCTCAGGCTTGGGCATGCCGGATACATCAGGCACACCATAGCCTGTGGGAGCATTTCGGCTTCCCATGTCCGAGAGGGTGACGCGAGCTGGTCGGCTCGTCGTGCTACCACCGGTAACCGAAACAGGAGCGCTGGTGACTGCCCCTGGAGGCAAGGCAGGAACGCCTTCCCCACCAGGGACTGCTGGAGGTACCGGTAAAGTGCCTTGGGCGAAGCCAAGGGCCGGCCAGCAGCCTAGCGCCCCGGCAAGCAAGAGCGTTTTCCATCGAGCCATTGCCGTCGTCTCCTTGGGCCGCCGCCGTGCTTTCATCCGTTGAGGTGAAAACAAAACAGTGCGTGCCGTAATCCCTTAATGGTGCGGTCTGCCGCCTGCGGCCTTCCCCCGGCCAACTCCCCCAGCGGCAACTGTCGCGTCTATACCAACGCCACTATGGTTTCAATCCACTTTATCGTCACCTCCACTAGGAACCTTGAACCTTTCCTGTATGGAACAGCCCATATAGACGGTATTGTTCACGCAGTTTGAAATGTCTTTTTCAAACGTAAACGACGTAAGTGCAAAGTGGAAAGAAGTATGTGTCAAATCCGCGACCTGCTCGCTCGAACCAATACTTCACTTCTTTCAATTCAACAATCCATCGTTATTCCGCATGCAGTTCTACCTGCCGGAGATTGCCTACCTTAACAGACACGGAAAAGCTTTTTTGATGATGGGCTGAGTTCGCCTGAACTGAGAGTCAGAATTCAAAACAACGCAACTTCACTAATCTGCCTGATCGATGAAGTCTGCCAACAAAGTGCGCACTGTCTCAACGGTCAAGTTTTCAATCAACAATGTTTTTTGATGAGAGCTTTCTCCGCTGAGCAGTTGTATCTGGCTTCGTTTCAAACCGAGTTCATCGGCAATCACTTTAATCAGAGCTGCATTGGCTTTGCCCTTTTCGGGTGCAGCGTGGACAGCTACCTTGAGCCGATCTGCCTGGACACCCACAATGCCTTCCCGCCGAGCGCCCGGTTGCGCTCGGATGTGTAACAGGGTTCCACGGGGATGAGGAAGTAGCATCAGTTCCAGGTAATGAGGCCTGTGCTGAGCGGTACAGCAAGGTGCTGATGTCTGGGTAGTACACGCACAGCAAAGCCATACTGTCCGGAGTTCTTGCACTGGAAACTGCCCAGGTACCTGTGAGCTCCCATTGCCGTGCGTTCTCCATCTTGCATGGGCACAATTTCAAATCGCTCAAACTCGCCGAGGGCATTCACCATGCCATGAATCAGTTGCACTTCGACATCGCTTGGCGTCAAATCGCTGAGGACAATCGTAGCTCGTACTTCCAGTTGCTTGCCCACCAGCATTTCCTGCATGCCATCGGTTTCGACCTGCGAGATGCTGATCTTCGGCCAGCCCTTCTCTACTTTCGCTCGCCAGGTAGCCAGTTCGCGTGCTCCTTTCTGATTCTCTGCGTAGAGCATCTCATGGCGATCGTGAGAAGGTACGTAAGCTTGACGGATGTATTCCTCCACCATGCGATTGGTGTTAAAGAAAGGGCAAAGCGTTCGGAAGGAGTTCTTTACCATCCTCAGCCATTCGTGTGGCAAGCCATCGTCATTGCGACGGTAGTAAAGCGGAATAATCTCCTGCTCCAGAATGTGATAGAGAGCATGGCTTTCCACTGCATCCTGATACTCGTGCCGATCCGCATCGGGGGAAGTGACATCAGCGTATTCTTCACCATTGCCAATCGCAAAGCCGTTGTTCTTGGCGTAGCCTTCATCCCACCAGCCATCGAGGATGGAAAGATGCAGGCCGCCGTTGGCAACGCACTTCATGCCGCTGGTGCCGCTGGCTTCGAGCGGACGACGTGGATTGTTCAGCCAGATATCCACGCCCTGAACCAGGTAGCGGGCTACATTGATGTCGTAATCTTCCAGGAACACGATGTGATGTCGAAATTCTGGTCGCCTGGCGATCTGAATCATCTGCTTCAGTAGTTCCTTCCCTGCATTATCGTGCGGGTGGGCTTTGCCGGAGAACAGGAACTGTACAGGATGATGTTTGTTGTTGACGATCCGTGCCAGGCGATCCAGGTCACGGAAAATGAGTGTGCCTCGCTTGTAAGTGGCAGAACGTCGGGCAAAGGCAATGGTCAGCGCTTCCGGATCAAGCACTTCTGAAGCCATGGCGATCTCGCGAGGCAACGCTCCCTGGCGTTCCAACTGCAGCTTGAGCCGCTGTCGCGCAAAGACGATGAGTTGCTGTCGATTCCTTTCAATGGTACGCCAGAGTTCACCATCAGGAACCTTGTCGATCTTGTTCCAATAGGTGTGATCGCAAGGCCGTTCCATGGGGTTGCAGCCCAGGTAGCGCTTGAAGAGGAGTGCCATTTCCGGAGCAATCCAGAACCCGGTATGAACACCATTGGTGATATGAGAGATGGGCAGTTCGGAATCGGGGACATCAGGCCAGATGCGTTTCCACATCTTGCGCGAGACGGAGCCATGCAATTTGCTGACACCATTGCTGACATTGGAAAGCTTGAGTGCCAGCACCGTCATGCAGAAGGTTTCCTGTGTATCAGTGACGATTTCGCGGCCCAGTGCCATGAGTTCGTTTTTGGTGATGTTCAGCTTCTGCAAGTAATAGTGCAGGTAAGTATCAATATAACTCGGTGGAAAACGATCGTTTCCCGCTGGCACCGGTGTATGCGTGGTGAAAACATTGCCCGCCGCAACCATCTCCTTGGCTTCCTGCATCGTCATGCCATAGAGATCCATGGCATAGCGAATGCGTTCGAGTGCCAGGAAGGCAGAATGGCCTTCGTTCATGTGGCACACCGTCGGTCGGAAGCCTAGTGCACGAATCGCACGGTAGCCCCCCACGCCAAGGACCAGTTCCTGCTTGATGCGGTTTTCCAGATCGCCACCGTAGAGTTGAGCCGTGATCTCGCGATCTTCTGCTTTGTTCTGGGGCAGATTGCAATCAAGCAGATACAGCGGAACCCGTCCTACCTGAATACGCCAGACCTTGGCGTACACCTCACGATTGGGAAAAGGTACAGCGACGATGAGCGGCTTGCCTGACGAATCCTTTTCCACGATCAGGGGGAGATTGTAGAAATCATTTTCCGGATAGGTTTCCTGCTGCCAGCCTTCGTTGTTCATGTACTGCCGGAAGTAGCCCTGGCGGTACATCAGGCTGACGCCGACGAGGGGCAGACCGAGGTCGCTGGCTGACTTGAGATGGTCTCCCGCAAGCAATCCCAGGCCACCGGAGTAGATGGGAATACTTTCGTGAATACCGAACTCAGCGGAGAAGTAAGCGACCTTCATCTCCTTCTGGGCAAACTGCTGGCTGAACCAGCCTGGGCGATGCAAATAGTCGTTCAGTTGTGCTTCAACACGATCGAGATGTGCCAGGAAACCATCATCTTCCGTGAGTTCCTGCAGGCGTGCCTGCGAGACAACGCCCCCCAGGCGTACTGGGCTATGGTCCACTTTGTCCCAGAGTTCGGGATCAATACGGGCGAAGAGGGCGATGGCCTCGGGATTCCAGCACCACCACAGGTTATAGGCGATGCGACCCAGTGCCCTCAAGCGTGGAGGCAACGACGGAGAAACAGCAAAAGTCTGAATACGTGGCTTGGCCATCGTGTCCTCGTTCTAACAACTTCGTTCTTGAAAGCATACAGGTCATCAGACGGGCTGACACTACCGAAGAAGAGGCTTCGGAGAGAGAATCCGTGAGTGTTGCCGTCATCCCTGGAGCACATACTCCAGCACGGCCTGGGTGGAAGCGTCCAGACTTTCGAGCCGCTGGAGAGCAAGCTTCTCGCGAGCCAAATAGTCACCCAGGTTGCCGAAGAACCGGCGACTATGTTGTACACGAACAATCACCGAATGGACATCGGCTAATTCGACGCCAAGCACATCGGGGAGATTCAGCAGATCAGCGGCAAGTTTGCGAGGCTGATCACAATCAAGCCGTACTGACAGGGGTATGTCAGCCAGCTTGTCGCGAATTTCGCTCAGTGTGCCGGAGGCAATGAGGATGCCCCGGGCTATGATGACCAGTCGATCCGTCAGCTTTTCGAGTTCTTCCAGTTGATGACTGGAGATGAGCAGGGCTTTCCCGGAGGCAGCCAGTCGTTCAAAGAGGGCATAGAGTTCCAGACGACCCACGGGATCAACACCATTCATCGGCTCATCCAGAATGAGCAGGGTGGGATCATGGACCAGTGCTTGCGCCAACTTCACACGCTGCCGCATGCCTTTGGAGAAGCCTCGCACTACTTTGTCAGCCCGATCAGCCATTCCTACCTGTTCAATGGCCTGGTCGGCACGTCGGTAGGCTTCCCGTTTGCCGAAGCCGCACAGGCACGCCATTCCACGCACGAACTGCCGGCCGGTCATCTCTTCGTAAAAGACGTCATTCTCCGGGCAGAAACCCAGGTGCAGCTTGGCGCCGGCAGACCAGGCAGGCTTCCCGCAAACAAGGACTGAACCCAACTCAGGACGAAGCTGCCCCGTGGCCAGTTTCATCAGTGTGCTCTTGCCTGCGCCATTGGGGCCGACGAGCCCCGTGATGCCAGGTGCGACTGTCAGCGAGACATCACTGAGGCCCAACACCGGACCGTACCACTTGCTGACATGATTCAAACTGAGGATGTCGCTCATGTCACCACCTCAACTGCCCGGATCTTGCGATGCAGATAGAAGAGACATGTTACCATCAATGTTCCAAGTACCAGCATCGTTGGCAACAACTCCGGCTGGCGACGGATAAAGCCTCGAGGTCCTGTGGGTGGTATTGGTGAAACATTCAGGCACCACGAACCGAAGACATACAAGTCGTTCCAGAGATCGATCAGGCGCCAGTTGGCGGAGTAGCCTAGACGATCAACGAAGAGGTTGCCCATCACCGGGCAGATAGCCAGGATGGCAATCCAGATCATCACTAGCGGTGCTGTCCGCCGAACCGCACTGGCCAATGCCACGACCAGAACCCCCAGCACACCAGCAATGGCAATCGCATAAAGCGTAATGCCGGCCAGCATGCGCAGGTTATTCGTGAAATAGTCCTCCTCCATCAGCATGCTGCATTCGAGGTAGAGCACAACCGCAGGTACGAGTGTCATCAGCAAGGTGAACACAGCCACGGTGAGTATTTTGCCTGCAAGGTAATGCCAGTGGCCCATAGGCTTGCTCAGGTAGAATGCCAGGCTGCCATACCGATAATCGTTGCCGATAATCAAACTGCCCGCCAGCGCGAGCACCACCATCACGTAGTAGCCCTGCAGTACGTAGAAGTTGCGGTACGTCTCGACATTGCCGGTGAGCTTCAAATCTTTCTGGATGGTGTTCTTGATGTCAACAAAGAACCGGGATGCCGCCTGCGCTGGTACGCCAGGTCGATTCGGGCCGATGGTGTCGGTATCAATCTGCGAGAAGAGATAGATACCGAAGAAATAGACGAAGAAGGTCATCAGCGCCAGCAGGTAGAGCACCCAGTAGAGCTTCTGCCGAAAGACGAGCATGAGCGAGACCCGGCTGATGGGCCAGATTGCCCTCAGTGAGGTACCCAGCTTGCCCTCCCACGACCGGTAGCCGAGCAGACTAAGCGACATGCATCGGATCCTTTGTGAATGGGAGTACGACGGGTTCCTGATGTAACTGCTGCTTCCCTTCCTGAAGTAACCGATGAAAGACCCGTTCCAGGTCTTCATCATCTGGCTGCAACTCCGTGATCAGGGCACCGCTGGTTGAAGCAAGTCGAAAGAGCGTATCGGTGCGGCACTCATCAGGAAGTGCCACTTGCCACTCATGATGGTCCAGCATCCTGGGCATGATGTGCTGTTGCTTCAATGCTTCAGTGAAAGCTTGCACGTTTCCTTCAATGCGTAGTCGATAACAGTTATCCCGCTGTTGCCGGAGAGCTTCGGTGCGTTCCTGGCACAGCACTTTGCCCTTATGCAGAATGACCGTGGTTTCACAGGTGCGTTCGACATCTCCCAGCACATGGGTGCAAAGCAGGAACGACTTGCCATGCTGATGAGCCAGTGTGCTGAGCAGCCTGAGCATGGCTTCTCGCCCGGCAGGGTCGAGTCCACTGGTGGGCTCATCGAGGAGGAGAAGTGGTGGATCATGCACGAGAGCCTGGGCGAGCTTGATCCGCTGCTTCATGCCGGTGGAGTATTCTTCGAGTTTGCGATAGCGTGCATCATCGAGCCCCAGAAACGTCAGCAGTTCGTGAGCACGACGGCTTGCATCACGCTTGGGCATGCCGCAGAGTTCCCCTGCCAGCGAGACATATTCGGCACCTTGCAACCCGGGGACCAAGGCATCGGCTTCGGACATGTAGCCAAGCAAACGGCGGCGCGGGAACGCTGGCCCACGCAGGTTCTTGCCCAGCAATGTGCCTTCACCGGAGGTAGGAACGACCAATCCCATCAGAATCTTGAGCAAGGTACTCTTCCCTGCTCCGTTCGGTCCGAGCAAACCGATCGCCCCGGGTTCGAGATCCAGGGTCACGCCATTCAGAACGACTGCTTTCCCATAGCGATGGCCGATGTTATTCAGGGAAAGTAACGACATATGCACAGCGCTTCGAAGGATGCAACATAGAAAAGGATATGGAACCAGGAGTTGGTTTGGACTACGCCGCAATAACTCGACAATCCTTCCTTGTAGTCAGCAACGCCCCGACTATGTTAACAGTGGATGTGGATGGCAACATCCATATTGATCCTGAAGAGCCGATGTCGGCACACGGAGTTTGAGATGATCTACGAAACCAGCGGTGATATTCTTTTGACCAAGGCCCAGGCGATTGCCCACGGCATCGCTCCCGGCGAACATTTCGACACTGGCCTGGCACTGGCCTTACGCGAATCCTGGCCTGCCATGGCGAAAGACTATCGCCACTATGCTCACAGTGCCCATCCCAAGCCAGGCGAGATCTGGGTTTGGGGCGGAGTCGGCGGTGTGCGTATTATTAATCTCCTGACCCAGGAAGGCGAGCATCATCATGGAGCCAAGCCGGGACGGGCAACGGTTCCCAACGTCAATCACTGCCTGAAACGCCTGCACCATGAATTGGAAAAAGGGGAGATTAAGAGCCTGGCTATGCCCAAGCTCGCTACTGGCGTCGGTGGCCTTTCATGGTCTGATGTACATCCGCTGATCCAGCAACACCTGGGCAACCTGCCTATCCCGATCTTCCTCTACACAGCCTACCATCAGGGACAGCAGGCTGTGGAAAAGGGCTTGTAACATTCAGGGTGGGGATCTGTTATAGACGAGGTGGTGCAGGCTTGATCGGCGATTCAAAGCTATGCACCCCCTTTGTTTTCACCTTGCGATAGTAGACCTTGTTGTTGCAGGTCACGTAAAGTGTTTGCATATCTGCTCCACCGAAGCAGACGTTGCTGCAGGCACCTGAGGCCATCGGCGTGGGGATGATGCAATTCACTCGGCCTGCCTGATCACAGACCTGTAACCCAATTCGGCTGGCGACATAGAGGCGACCATCCCGGTCGCACTTGAGCCCATCAGGCCAACTATCGTCGGCACTATCAGGCACATGCAGGTGAAAGTACCGCTGCTTGTGGGCCAGTGTGCCATCAGCCTGGATCTGATAGCTGTAGACCCAGTGGGAACGAGAGTCAGCAACATACAGTAGCGTTTGATCAGGCGATACAGTAATGCCATTGGCGAAACGCAGGCCCGTATCCACCACTCGCTTTTCACCCTTCGGGCTGATGTACCAGAGCTGGCTTTGATCAGCAGCCGGGGCACCGGGGTGAGTTACGTAGATGCTTCCATCGTGTCGCACGACGAGATCATTCCCTTTGATGCCGTCGGCGAACATCGTCATTCTTCCTTCTGCATCGTAGGCAGAGACGCCACCGAGTTGGCTGCCGGTGGCATAGAGCCTGCCATCAGGGCCGAAACCCAGGCCGGAGGCTCCCTTGGTATCCTTCAGGTGTTGGGTCACCTTGTTCTGAAGAT
>CAYPJB010000025.1:11026-15466 GCA_964410845.1 uncultured Bacteroidales bacterium
ATCGTGGCCACCGGTGCCCCAACTGTGTTCGACTTCGTAGCCTGCGAAGACGAGTGACCGTTCCATGGCCTGATTGGCAATCCACCAGTCGCCGCCGTAGATGTTGAGGTCCTTGTCGCCATCTTCGAGGAAGATGCGAAGAGGCTTGGGTTCATACTTGCGGATAAGGGTAGGGTAGCTGTGAGCACCACGCAGACCGACGTACGTACCAATGCAACTGAAAACTCGGCTGAAAGCATCAGGCCGTTCCCACGCTGCGGTGAACGCACAGACTGCTCCGCTGCTGGCTCCCCCGATGGCCCGGTCGTTGCCATTCCTGGAGAGAACGATCGCTCGGCCATCGCTGGCCTTCCTGGTCTGTACGTCGGGGAGCAGTTCATCAAGCAGGAAGCGGGCATAGTTGTCGCCCAGGCCATCATACTCGAAGCTGCGATTGAACCGATCGAGTGCCTGATCATGGGGTGCCTTCACTCGGCCATGCATCACAAAGATACCAATGGTGATGGGCATCTCTTTGCTGTGGATGAGCTTGTCGAAGACAGCAGGCGCGTTGTATTGCACGCCATCCTGATTCACGTAAACGCAGGCTGGTGTTTTGCCATCGTACTGTCTGGGGACATAGACCCAATAGTCCCGCACGGTACCGGGGAAGACCTTGCTGCTGGCGAAGGAGTACCTGGTCACTTCGCCCTTGGGGATAGGTTCCTGGGCATGAAGATTCGTAGCGATGCAAATCAGGAGTAGTACGTAACGGTACATGCGGTTAGTCACCTTGGTTACTGGGAGGCTTCAGCGTACCGGATGAAGAGCGGAAGGCAACGAGAAAGCAGGATTGGGACTGTTCTGATAGTGCGAAGGCGATTTGTTTCACTTGGCCTGGCCGTGCGATGTTGGTATGGGCAAGTACAATAGCGTGAACATCATTCACAGGAACGACTATCATGCAAGTACAAGCTTGGGCAGCACATCAAGCCGGAGAATCACTGAAGCCTTTCAGCTATGAACTCGGCCCTATCGGAGCAGAGCAGGTCGATGTGGCTGTCGAGTATTGTGGCATCTGCCATTCTGATCTCTCGGTCATTCAGAACGATTGGCAGAACACGGTCTACCCCGTGGTACCGGGACACGAAGTGGTAGGGAAAGTCGTGGCGGCTGGCTCGGCAGTGAAGGGTCTCAAAGTCGGACAGCGAGTGGGCATTGGCTGGAACGTCGAAACCTGTCGCTGCTGCAAGCAGTGCGTGGCAGGGAACGGGCAACTCTGTTCCAGTGCCCAGGCGACGATCATTGGACACCATGGAGGGTTTGGCTCGCATGTTCGGTCGCACTGGACATGGGCGATTCCCGTTCCTGATGGATTGGAACCCGGCGTGGTCGGTCCACTCCTCTGCGGTGGCATTACTGTGTTCGGCCCATTGATGCAGTTTAACATCAGCCCTACCCAGCGGGCTGGTGTCGTCGGTATTGGCGGCCTGGGTCACATGGCTGTCAAGTTCCTCAAGGCGTGGGGTTGCGAGGTAACTGCGTTCACTTCCAGTGCATCCAAGTTTGAGGAAGCGAAGAAGATGGGAGCCCACCGGGCGATATCGAGCAAGGATGAAACTGCGCTCAAAGCAGCGGCTGCATCGCTCGATTTCCTGATCGTCACCGTGAATGTACCGATGAACTGGAGCGCCCTCATACAAACCCTGCGGCCACAAGGTCGGCTGCATGTCGTCGGGGCAGTGCTGGAGCCTATCCCGATCAATGCGTTTGATTTGATCATGGCTCAGCGAAGTGTATCCGGTTCACCAACTGGATCACCAGATCAGATTGCTACGATGTTGGAGTTCGCTGCACGACATCAGGCGATTCCGCAGGTGGAGCACTTCCCGATGAGCAAAGTCAACGAGGCAATCAAGCATCTGCATGATGGCAAGGCGCGGTATCGCATCGTGCTCGATGCAGGGAAGTAGTCTGGTTAAAGTGTTGAAAAGACGAACTTCGCTGGCTGCCCTACTTCCAGAGTAGGTACGGGCAGTCCCAGTAGTTTTCGAGGGTGATCGCTGGCCATTGCATGTACAGTGGGGTAATCGTTGTTCTGGTGTTGCAGGTACTTCATCACACAAGCTGGTGTGAAGTCCCATGAGCCTGCGAGTAGTCCCTGGTCTTTCAGTTGGATCTTCCCTTCGGGTGTGACGACGAGAGGACTATCCCAAAGCATATACTCGCCAGCGGGAACGCCAGCGAGGGGGCTGGAATCACAGGTGATGATGAGCCGGCCTGAGGTCTTGCAACGTTCGATGATGCGGACGAGATTCCAGGGCAGGTGATGCCCATCGGGGATGATGCTGGCCAGCAGTTCATCGGCAGCCAGTTGTTCATTGATCACGTTCTCATGGCGAGGCAGCATCCTGGCAGCCCCGTTGCCTAGGTGAGTGCTGAGTTTCGCCCCAGCAGCGATGGCATCGCGAATGGCCTGTGGCGGACCAGCCGAGTGGCCGAGGGCGACCACGATACCCAGCTTGGTGAGTTGCTCGATCAGTCGCAAGCAACCTGGCAGTTCGGGAGCGAGGGTGACTAGGCGAATGTTGCCTCCTGCTGCTGCTTGCCAACGCTGGAATTGGTCGAAGTCAGGCAGTTGCACGTGTTCCCGTGGATGTGCCCCTCGCGGCCCATCCTCTGCTGAAATGAACGGCCCTTCGAGATGAAAGCAAGGCATCATCTCACGAAGAGTTGCATCACCTTCGACGGCATGTCGCAGCGAGGTGAAGGCAGCGGTGAGGGTTTCATTGCTGGAGGTAATCACCGTCGGGCAAAAGCCCCCGATGCTGATACTGGTGAAGTGATCAACTAGACGATGAATGTCATCCAGGGTCAGATCAGCGGAAGTGAAATTGATCCCGAGTCCGCCATTGATTTGCAGATCAAAGTAAGCCGGTGCGACGATGGTGGTGATGCTGTTGTCGTCGAGAGGCTCAATGCGTGCGATACGGCCTGCTTCGACGGTAATGGCAAGGGCTTCAAGGGTTTTATAGTGGCGAGCGTGGATGGGCATGTCATTCATCTCTCAGTTTAACAACCGTAACGAATTCCTGAGAGGATGCAACGCTGATCATTGCCAGGAATGAAGTCCCTGCTTCCATTCGTGCAAGAAATCACGACCAGTGACCAGCATCGTGATGCCAATGCAGGCAAAGAGCAACATCACGACTACCATGAACGCGAAGACGTAGTAGTTCATCGTGGAAGGAACGTATAGCGAAGATTTGCCTGGATCGGAATGTGGGTAGATGACATTGATTGCTTGCCCGATCTGATTCTCCGGCTTTCCATAGGTCCGTCGGAAGAAATTGCCTTCGTAACGGATACCTGCAACTTCAAACCCGTAGTAAATCGTATTGCCTGTGTAGTGTCTGGGAAACGCAGTCACGCGACTTGGGATGATGTTGAGCACGGTGGCAGGGACTACTTCGTACGATTCGGAAGAACGGAGCAGTTGGTTCCAGAACAGACTGAGCAGAATGACGCCCAGCCCGATACTGGCAAACAGGAAGACTGCACCTGTTGCTCTCGCAGATCTCGTAGTCGACATGGATGAACGATACACCTATCTACAACTCCAGCGGTTGTAGATACTTCGTTGAATAGCTTCGGGGCTTTCGCCCGCTCGGCTAGTACTTCTTCCAGTCAACCTTCTTCCCCTGACCCCAGAGGTCTTCCAGGCGGTAGAAGTCGCGGCTGAAGGTATCGAAGAAGTGGACGACAATATCGCCGTAGTCCTGGATGATCCATTTACACGATTCGTAGCCTTCAATGCCCTGGCGAGCTTCTTTCTCGCCTTGCATGTAGGCATCTACTTCTTCGGCCATCGCGTGCAACTGGCGGCGGCTGTTGCCGGTCGCGAGCACGAGAAAGTCGAACTCCGTCGTGATCGAACGGGTATCCAGAACGAGAACATCCTTAGCCTTGTTCTCTTCACAGAGACGGGCACAGGCTGCTGCATGTTCAAGGGCGACACGTTGACGACGGGGAGAAGTAGACGGGACGGGAACATCCATCGCGGCAGGAGCCGCTATTGCTAGTGCTGACAAGCGATCATCCTCCTCTTCTCCAATAGGCAAGTACCCCATCGTAGCCGGAGGCGAACCGAGCTTGTTGGCAACAGAGATGAACCGTGGCCGACCTCCTTAACGATAGCGAGAACAACTCGCTGCTTTCCACTTGCCTGCTGGGCAAGTGATGGGATACCTCCGTTGGCCCGTGAGTGCAGGCCAAGCGGTGGGAATCATACCCACATCTGTGAATCTCTACAAGATATCATCGGTCGTTCCAAAGGGTTGTCAAGCAAAGCTTCTTGGTATTTTCACAGCTAGTAGTCAGACAAGGTGGCAAAGTATGAGGTTCAGGGAATTCGCAACGGACGACTTACCGTCCGCTGAATCGCTGCTTTCATGCCTGTAG
>CAYPJB010000025.1:15566-18197 GCA_964410845.1 uncultured Bacteroidales bacterium
TCGCGCCAATTATGCTTGACGCCTTTGCTGTCTTCAATCTCATCGATGCCCAGCACTTTGAAGCACTTGGTCATGGTGTTGTAGCCGTAGTAGAGGCCATGTTTTTCACGACCTGCTGGCATGCCTACGTTCACTTCCATGGAATAATTCTTCTTCACCCATTTCAGTGCTTCCTGCACGCGGCGATCATTTTTATCGACACCTGCGTAGATCATGCTCTTGATGCCGGCGTAGGTGATGCTGGCATAACCAGGCCCCGGACCTGCATCATTCTGATTGGGGTTGGCCTTGGTTTCCATGGGGTTGTAGATGAAACTGCCATCGTTGTACTGCCCGGCCCAGGGTTGATCCTGCTGCTCGCCCTTGAGATTCTGGCTGCGACTGAGGAAAGTGGATGCCTTCTTGAAGGCAGGGTTATCCGATTTGATACCTGCAGCATGGAGTGCTTCCAGGGCAAACCCACTGTTGCTCATGTCAGGCCGGTTCTTGCTGTCGTAGCCAAACCCACCGTAGAAGGTGTCCTTCGTGGTGATGCCTTCATCTTCATCCCATTGCAGGCCAATGAGGAACTTAGCTCCTGCATCCACCACGCCCTGATACTTCCCGTCCTTGTTGGCTGCAACGAAGGCCATCACGTTGACTGCTGTAACATAGTTCTTGAGTTGCTGCTTGGGATTCGACCCTGCAATGTGACCTTCCTTGGGGTTCACCAGTTTTTCGAGATAGCTTAGTCCATTCTTAACCATTGGATCGTCCATTGGCACGCCTGATTTGATTAGCGACGTGACGACGATACCGGTGATGCCAATATGACGATTACCCGACCAACTACCATCGGGAGATTGTGTGCCACGAAGATATGCGATGGCTTTTGCTGTGAGCTTGTCTGCATCCTGAGCAGCCAGAGGCAGGGCAAGCCAGAGAATAGCGAAGAATGGAAGGCAGCGGTTCATGCGGATACTCGCAGAAGTTATCGTGAGTTACTCTATAGTGCCAGGAGCCAAGACACCGGCATGGGCATTCTATACAAGAATGCAGATGGTTAGCTGAGCCAAATGGTTCGACGGGGAGAAATCGAACAAGTGCCTGATGATTGTTCTTTGTCTGTATTGTGTTAACATGGTCTATTCCTTCATCCTTCTGCCAGCTTCCCACCACGATGCAACTTCCACCTGCCAGCCTGTCTTCTACTCTCAGTTACTTGCCTCGCCGTTCTTTCCTGGCGTCGACGGGTCTGGGATTGGGGGCCACAGCACTGATGCAGATGCTGGCAGGTTCCGTGTCGGGGCAGGTTCAGCAACCGACACGCAAGGGCATTCTCGACAAACCCCACCATGAACCGAAAGCCAAGCGGATCATTTATTTATTCATGAGTGGCGGGCCTTCGCAGCTCGATCTGTTCGACAACAAGCCATTGCTGAAGCAGAAGAATGGCGAAGACCTGCCCGACAGTGTTCGCCAGGGACAGCGGCTCACGGGGATGTCCGCTCATCAGGCACATTTGCCACTGGCGGGTTCGGCGTTTGCCTTCAAGCAGCATGGCAAATCAGGAGCGTGGATCAGCGATCTGTTACCCCAGACGGCCAAGCTGGCGGACGATCTCTGCTTCGTTAAGTCGCTTCATACTGAAGCCATCAATCACGACCCGGCGATCACCTTCTTCCAGACAGGCTCACAATTAGCAGGCCGACCATCGATGGGCTCCTGGCTCAGCTACGGACTGGGAACACTCAACGAAAACCTTCCTGCGTTTGTCGTGCTCATCTCGAAGGATCGCATCGATCAACCGCTCTACGCCCGACTGTGGGGGAATGGCTTCCTGGCAAGCGTGCATCAAGGCGTGCAGTTCCGTAGCGGCAAAGATCCGGTGCTTTATCTCGCCAACCCCGAAGGCATCAGT
This sequence comes from uncultured Bacteroidales bacterium, assembly GCA_964410845.1. Lineage (GTDB taxonomy): Bacteria > Planctomycetota > Planctomycetia > Gemmatales > HRBIN36 > JAEUIE01. Next base: position 17,467 of record CAYPJB010000025.1, read on the forward strand.
GCGGAGGGGCGAAGGAAGATGCTGGACCGACTAGTTGAACTGCACCAATTGGAACAGCAGCGGACAGGTGATGCGGAGATTGCCCAACGCATGGCCCAGTACGAGATGGCTTACCGTATGCAGACCAGCGTTCCTGAAGTGATGGAACTGAATCGGGAACCCGAGAGCGTCTGGAAGCTCTACGGACCTGAAGCAAAGAAGCCTGGCACCTTCGCAGCGAACTGCCTGCTCGCTCGTCGTCTGGCGGAGCGTAACGTGAGGTTCATTCAGCTCTATCACCCCGGCTGGGATCATCACGGGAGTCTTCCTAGTGGAATCCGTCGCCAATGCGCCGACATTGATCAAGCTACCTATGGCTTACTCACTGATCTGAAACAGCGGGGTATGCTGAAGGATACACTCGTCGTCTGGGGTGGCGAATTTGGTCGTACCAACTACAGCCAAGGCAAGCTGACCACTACCGATTATGGGCGAGATCATCATCCCCGCTGCTTCACGATGTGGATGGCCGGTGCAGGCGTGAAACCGGGCATCAGCTACGGCTCGACCGATGAGTTCGGCTACAGTGTGGCAGATAACCCCGTCCATGTCCACGACATGCAAGCCACCATCCTGCATCTGCTAGGCATCGATCACGAACGGCTGACATACCAGCATCAGGGCCGCTACTATCGCTTAACGGATGTGCATGGCAAGGTGGTACAGGATATCATCGCGTGACAGCAAACGGT
>CAYPJB010000025.1:18297-20911 GCA_964410845.1 uncultured Bacteroidales bacterium
AAACGGTGGCACCCAAATCAGACATCGAGCGCGAACGCTAACGCGATTTCCTCAACAAACACTGCAGCACCCGCTGAAGATACTGCGTGATCTGCAAGGCAAGTACGAAGCCCAGCATGCCGAAAATGATCAACACGCTGACCAATACCCGAAACGCACCATCGCCAGGATGAGTGGAACCAATCATCACCAGCAGTAACGCACCTGTCAGTGGAATGACACCAGCCATCGCCTGGAAAAAGAGTAGCCGAAATGGTACCCGTCTCAATTCAACTGCAAGTACATCATCCTCGTCACTTCGTGTCATGCACAATCTCGGCAACAACACCCTCAACACGATGTACTGCGAGCCGAGGTAACAATAAGTGATGGCAATCAATCCTGAGAGGGTGAACGAGAGTGCGAAGTGCAGGAACTGTTCTGTCGTCAGTGGTGCACCACCCCAGTGAATGGCCAGCGGGAAGATGATCCCCCCAGGCAGCCAGCCCGAGAGCGAGCCCATGATCGACCAGGTTGCCAGGAAGTTGAGCCGTTGGCGAAGCTGAACCACTTCCTGCTCTGTCACCAGATGGCCATCACTCAGGGCCTGCCATTCCTGATATCGACGATAGATCAGGTAGGCGGTGAATCCCACAAGAATAGGGAATGCCAACAGATTGTAGACGATCACTACCCACTGGAAGGCTAGCTTCTGCGCTATGGTGAAGTCACTGATGATCTGGATCATGTTGTACGACCAGTTCACCGCTGTTGCGAGAACATTGGTCACTGTCGAAACCATCAGCAAACTGATGAAGGGATGTCGATGGAAGTAACCTGTCCACGAAGGTGGCGTGGGCAACTGTGCCAGCGACTTCACATGGGTGCGGCAGCTCTCGAGAGCCTGCCTCATCTCTGCTGCTGACGTAAATCGTTCATCAGGTTCAGGAGCAAGGCACTTCCTGATGATCCAATCGAGACAATCAGGAATGGCGGGGTTCCACTGCTTCAAGCTCGGTATCTCGTCAAAGTCATCTCGCAGGAGAATGGCCATCCCCTCGCTGGATGGGCCATCGCCGCCCGGTGTGGTGGTGTAAGGCCGGTACCCGGTGGCCAACTCGTGTAGTACCACGCCGAGCGAGTAGAGATCGCTGCGTTCATCCACCAGTTTCCACGCTTCTGCCTGTCGTGAGCTGAAAGCACGTAACTGCTCAGGCGACATGTAAGGCAACGTACCACCAACGGGCGTCTTCTCCTGTGAATCAGCTTGTGTGGCCAGGTTGAAGTCCGCCAGGAAGGGACGACCGTAAGAATTGATCAGGATGTTGGCAGGCTTGATATCCCGATGCAGCACTCCCGAACGATGGGCGAACTCCAGCGCACTGCACAGCTTGGCCCCCAGCCAGCAGACGACTTCGAAGAAATTTGCCTGCGACAACTGCTGCCTCTCCTGCATGGCTGTCGGGCGAAACTCTTCAGTCGAACTACTCACCTGGTCGAGCGCATTCAGGAAATGACAGCCGGTCGAGTTGCAGCGAATCTCGGGCGTCAGATTGCCCATGACCTCAGCCAGCGTGGTGCCTGCCACGTACTGCATGCAAAGCAGCCGGGTCTGGCGATTCTCGAGGATGGTCTCCGAAAAGACCTGGATGATGTGATCGTGTTCCAGGCTGGCCAGGGTTTGCGCTTCATGGCCCCGGTTAGGACTGATCTTGAGTGCTACCTGCCGACCGAGCGATAACTGTTTGGCTAGGAACACCGTGGCAAAGCCACCTTTGCCCAGCGGCTTGATCAGTTCATAATCAGCGACCTTGTCACCCGGCTGGAAAGGCTTCTGCATCCACGGCGGTGCAGGCGATGCGAACGAAGGTGCTGCCAGCGTGGAAGGATGTTCATCCGAAATCGACGACGATGCTGCAACGACATGAATGTTCTGTCGCTGTGTCTTCTCCACATCTGAACGATCAGTTGCCATCAGAATGGTGTTCCTGCTGGTGTCGGGCCAAGGCTGGCTCACAATACTGGTACAGCTTCAGATCCATGAGCTCCTGATGCAGCAGTTCCGTCGAAGGCACTTGGAGAGAATGCAGCACCTGGTCTAGTAACAGATCAGCAAAGCGTTCGCGGGCCCGATGCAGACTCTGTCGGACCCCAGCAGCGTTCAACGGTTTACCAAGCAGCTTACTCAAGCCTTGAGCCATCGCTTCAGAACGTTCTTCAGGATGATCCCGACGGTAGGCAAGGATGGTAAACCAGGGCTGCCCGCTTTGCTTTTCTTCCTGTTCCAACTTTGTCCAGGCATTCGCCAGCAGTTCAGCCCGCCATTGTTCCTGGAACGCCGCTTCTGCTTCCGGTGTGCTTGCACACGAGTCCGCAGGTTCAGGTAACTTGGAATTCCAGGCAACTGGATGTTTCTTCTGGCGTTGATGCTGATCGGCCAGCAGATGAAACAGCACTCCTTTGAGGAAATGGCGAAAGCGTCCCTTTTCGGGATCAGCTCCCCTCAACCCACCCTGAATGAATTTGACCGCAAACTCCTGGTAGAGTTCATCTGCCTGATCAGCATTGCGAGTGCAGCCGAGCAGATAACGGCGAATAGCTCCGCCATAACGATTCAACAGTTCTTCCTGGGCGA
>CAYPJB010000026.1:0-13125 GCA_964410845.1 uncultured Bacteroidales bacterium
ACGATCTCACCAAGAGCATTGGCGCAGATGCTGAAGAAGTCGCCAAGATCATGCGTAATATCCAGCGCGATGGCCGTTCAGTCAGCGATGATGAGCGGGCGATGATCCGTAACCTTTCGATCAGTGATGATGCTGGTCCTCCCACCAGCTTACGACCGAATGTGGTGCAGAACCCGGAAACGGTCAGTTTGCAGGAAGCACGTCTTCAGTATTTCTGCCAACTGCTGACAAAGGCCCGCAAACCTTTCACACCTATCAATGGTGCCGCCCTGGTGATATCGCTCGATGCAGCGGAGAACGAAGGCACCGCCCAGAAGATTGCCCTGGGTGCCCAGAAAGATTTGAAGACTCTCCAGGAAGCTCTCAAACTCCACTTTCCCGTTTTTGTCCTGCTGGCCGATATGGAAAAGTGGGCAGGGGCATCGGCATTTCTGGCCCGCTTCCCGGAAGACCGTCGCAAAAACCGTCTGGGACGAGGTTTTCCCCTGGCTCCCGATGTCTCTCCCGAACAATTTAGCGATCGGGTCGAGAAGGAAGTGGAGTGGATCTTTGCCAAACTCCTGCCGTTCTGGTGCTTCCGTTTCTTTCGACTGGCCACACCCAACGTGGAATCCCACGATGAGGCCATCCAGATGAATAGCGAACTCTTCCGCTTCCTGGCAGAAACCCAGAGCAAGGCGAGCCACCTTGGCAAACTCGTCGCCAAGGCGGTGCAGCCCGACGAGAATCAGGTTCCCAGCTTTGGAGGCTGCTACATCGTCGCTCAATCCTCCGGGCTGCCCTGGTTCACTCAGGATCTCTTTGCCAAGCTGGAAGGTGCTCAAAACTACGTCGCCTGGAGCCAGGCAGCCTTTGACGAAGATGACGACTATAAGGCCTGGACCTGGTATGGCTATGGCTTCCTGCTTATCGTGTGGATCGCCATCGCTGTCTTCGCGTTCCTGCTCTATCAGAAGAAGTCCTAGTTCCTGTTACACCGTTAGCAGCAGTTCAGCGGAATACAAGGACTGCGCACCATATTATGGAGCGTTGTCAAATTCGTTCCTCTGAATTAGCTTGCATCGAGACAGCATAACCTGGAAAATTTGAACAGTTACGTAGAAGATTCCGTCGCCCACTTGTCGGTACACCTGGAGACATCATCATGTCCGCGGGCTTTCGTTCACTGCTCAATTCCCTCTTTCGCCTCAATCGTCAACAACGCCGAGCACAAGGATATTCCAAACGCTGTCGCCCGAGCATGGAAACGCTCGAAGATCGTACTGTTCCAGCTGCGTACTTCTTCGAAGATGCTGCACTCTCTGCAGCAGGTCTCAATTCCGTGGTGGAGCTTTTCAAGGCCAAGCTCGCAGGACCACTCCTGGATAGTGCCAATGCCACTGCAGCAGCCAGTGGTTACCGGGATGTTGGCTTCGATGGTATCCCCAGTGGTTCGATCAATCCATTCGCTGGCAACTATTTCACTCAATCGGTCTCGCGCGGTCTGCTGCTGAGCACGCCTGGTACGGGATTCCAGGTCAGTCAATCGAGCGGAAGTACACAACGGTTTGGGAATATTGATCCATCTTACACTTCTCTCTTCAGCACTTATTCTGCCACTCAGTTGCTGACACCGCTTGGCAGCCGGATCACCAATGTGACGTTTACTGATCCGCAGAATCCACAGAACATCGGCAATGCTACCGTGAAGGGCTTCGGCGCTATCTTCAGTGATGTCGATGTTGCTGGCTCCACGACATTCGAAGCTTTCGGTATCGTTGGTGGCGTGGAAACCTCGCTCACCGGCGTACGCAATGTTATTCCACTTAACAATGGCCTGTCTTTCATTGGTGTCGTGTTTTCTGAAGGTGAACGCATCACCCGAGTCCAACTCACCAGTGGCAACACAGCCCTGGCTACCGGTCAACTGGAAACGGGTGGCGTAGACCTCGTTGTCCTCGACAATATGCTCTATTCCCAGCCTCAGCCCAATGCCACGCGATTCTACAAGTGGAAGGATGCGGCCCCGGCTGGCGCTAACTGGAATGATCCTGCCAACTGGACATTAACCAGCGGCACACCGTCTGCTGACCCGGCACAAGCCTTTCCACGTCTTGCCGGTGAAGTCGCTGTTTTCGGTGACAGCCTGACAGGCAACAAATCCATCACCGTGCCAACAAACACCTACACCATCGGCTCGATGCAGTTTGATACATCGCACACCATTACGTTCAATGCCACTGGCAATGGCAAGTTCACATTCGCTGCCAGCGGGAACAATGCTCCTTCAGCAGCATTGGAACTGCACAACAATGCTGGCAATGCGACGGTGAACTATAACGTTCCCGTACAGTTCACAAATCCCTGGCAGGTGACAACGCTGGGAAACACTGTCGTCAGTTTCGCACAACAGGTCAGCAGTGGTTCCAACATCACGCAACGCGGTAGTGGCACCGTGGAATTCACTGGTGCCGGTATTGACCACAGCTTTAATGGTCCCATCACCACACTGGGTAGCACCGTCACCGTCAATGCGGTACTGACCAATAGTCAAGTCAAACTCGATAATGGCAGCTTGACGGGTTCAGGCGAGGTCGATGGCATCCTGGCTACTGGCAACACCAGCAACATCATCGCCCCTGGCACCTCCACGACGCCGGGCATCATTGTTTCTGACCAGCAAGTTACCCTCAACAGCAACACCACCTTCTTCGTCAAGATTCGCGGCACAAACACCAACGAGTACGATCAACTAGTCGTTTCGGACGATGTTGATCTCAACGGAGCCAATCTCCAGCTCGATTTCGGCGCGTACGTCCCTCCGATTGGTTCGTCGTTCAACATCATCCGTACCACGGGTGGCAACAGCAATAACATTGGCAATTCGACGTTCTCGCAAGGCAATCTGATCTTTGCCAACAACATGCTCTTCCAGTTGGCGTACAACCAGGCAAATCCTGACGATAGCATTACCCTGACACGCATAACACAAGACACCACCGTTGCCATCAGCCGAACGCCAAACGCTGATACCAGTTTCGGCCAGAATGCACTCTTCACTGCAACAGTGAGTACTGCCAGCGGTACACCAACGGGCAGCATTCGGTTTGACTTCGTTCTCGGTGGCAACACTGTAGTTACGGAAACGGTTCCGTTGAGTGGGAATAGCGCCAACTATCAACTCAGCACGCTCAACCAGGGTGCCTATTCGGTTCAAGCCACCTACCTGCCCGCCAGTGTTTACAATACCTCGTCGAACACACTGAATCACACCGTCAATAAGTCGAATGTAGCAACGACGGTTTCAACCAATAACCCCAACGCCACCTTCACCACACCAGTCATTCGCGCTCGAGTGCTGGGACAGGGTACGAACCTTGTGCCTACGGGTGGCACCGTAACCTTTGTAGATGCCAACAATATTGCCACCGTCTTTGGCACGGCTCCCATTGATGCTTCAGGTTTCGCTACTCTTGTATCCGTGCCTCCGCTAAATGTGGGCAACTACAGTTTGAAAGCACTTTTCACCAGTACTGATGCCAACTTCAACGATGGCACCGAAGCCGATTCCAACACGTTGAACCAGACCATCGTCCGGGCAGCCACCACTACCGCACTCAGCAGCAATCCCGCAGTCTGGAACTTCAATCAGGACATTACCTTCACTGCTACTGTGACGACAGGAATCTCAGCGACTCCGACAGGAAGCGTTCGCTTCACACTGGTAGGTCCCAATACCATCCTGGGCACTTCACCACTGGTAGGAAACCAAGCTACGCTGACAACACAGCTTCCTGCCGGTTCCCAGACGGTTCGAGCAGACTACCTGCCAAGCAATCCACCGAACAACTTCGAAGGCAGTTTCACGACCCAGCAGCAGACAGTGAATGCTGTTGCAGTCAATATCGCCCTGGCACCTGTCAATAACACCACCGTATATGGGCAAGGCTTCAGCTATACAGCCACGATTAGTCCAGCCAACGGGTTGCCGCCCATCCCGACTGGGAGTGTGGTCTTCACCTTGCTTTCCAGCGGTGCTCCCATCAGTTCGGCAAGTATCGCCCTTGATGGTAGTGGGCAGGCCACCGTCACACTGCCACAATTCCTGAGCGTTCCAACGGTTAACACCTATACGCTCCGAGTGAATTACCAGGGGACAGCACAATACCTTTCCAAATCAACAGATTTTGCTGATGCGTTGATCGTCAACCGGGCTGACACCGCCACGTCACTCAGCGATGCCAATGGTATTGCCGGTCAGCCGATTTCGACAACTGCCATCCTCTCCGTACTGGCTCCAGGACTTGGGGTGCCTACGGGTGTCATGCGATTCACCTTGACCGGTCCGCTGAACATCAGCCAGGACATTCCCGTACAGAATGTCGGTGGCGTCTTCCAGGCTACCCTCAATCGGAATGATCTGATCCCTGGCGTGTACACCACGACCGCTGAGTTCATCGATTCTTCCGGTCAGTTCAATGGTTCACTGTCAGGTCAGCAGACCATCACGGTTACCAAAGCTGATGCTGTGCTGACGTTGAACCCCAACCCCACATCGGACTTTGCTGATACCGTCATCTTTACTGCAAACGTCACTTCTGCCTTGCTTCCAAGTGGCGTAGCAGTAGGCGGTAATGTTCGCTTCTCCATGTACAACGTTACTTCAGGTAACCTGGTGGGCCAGGCTGACCGACCAGTGACCAATGGCGTAGCTTCATATACAGCACCTGCTCTGCTTCCCGTGGGCCAATACCAGGTGTTTGCACAGTATCTGGGTGATGGCAGCTACAACGCCACGGCAGAGCAGAACATTCTGCACACGATCAGTTCTGCCAGTACCGGCATCAACGTTGTCCTGCAACCGTTGCCTGGTTCTACGACCACTTATGGCGAACAACTTTCCTTCAGTGCCACGGTACTTTCCAATAATCCTGCCGCTGGCATTCCTACGGGTACTGTCGTCTTCCGGTTAATCATGCCTGATGGCAGCCCGGATATCATCTCGGCTCCGATCCCCCTCGATGCAACAGGCACTGGCATCTATTCGCCTGCTCAAGTGCTCCCCCCCACGGAAGGCCGGGCTCCACTGCAGGTGATTGCCATCTACCAGGGTGATGATATTTTCAATCGGTTCCAGCCCAGCAGTAACATCAACAGCCCCTTGCTGCAAACCATCCTGCGAGCAGACACAGCCATCGCCTTTACCATGACTCGAGTCGGCGACAATGCCACGAGTGACTTCCGTTACAGTGACACGGTCACGCTCAAAGCCCGGGTAACCGTTGACGGGTTGGCCCCTGCCGCAGCCTTGCGAGCAGGTACGCCTCCAGGCAAGGTTCAGTTCTTCTACGTTACCAATGGCAATGAAGTAGCATTAGGCAACCCGGTTCAACTCAATGCCCAGGGGGAAGCCACGCTGACCACAACAACCGTGAATGGCAAGGTAGTACCGATTCGACTTCCAACCGGTGATAATCAACTCTTCCGCATCAAATACATGGATGATCGCAGTTATGCTTTCTTCAATCCAGAAACGACGACATCCACAATCTCGGTTCGTCCCATTAACCTGGTAGCTAACTCCACGCTGGGAATCGCACCAAAGACTGGAGCTGCGGACAAGAATCGTAAATATGCCTATGGGCGAAGCCTGGTGATCACGGTCGCCTTGCGTCCTGAGATTCAACTGACAGCTGGCGTGCTCATCAATGGTGCCAGTGTGGAAACCGTGCCGACAGGTACAGGATTCATGCAGTTCACCAGTGGTGCCACTATTTTCACAACACCAACTCTCACTATTACTAATCCGCCACGTGGCACTGTTGACCCGACCGTTCGTGTCCTGTCATTCACCAGTGCCGCGCTCTTCAACAACACCATTGGAAATCGCAATCCGAAGAGTCCATCCAATCTGATCATCCCGACTGGAGTCTTTACCACCACGGTCAACATCACTTCCCTGTCGGCTAACTTCAGTAACGTTACTAATCTGGTATTTAACAATACGGCATCCATCTTCTCCGTTGCACGGGCAACCATTGGACGCCGCTGGTAACCTCCAGAAATGCAAGCGAACCCAAGGGGAGAAACTTGAGTGTTTCTCCCCTTATTTCATGGAGAGAGTCCTGGTAACCCAGTCACTTTGCGGAAGATAGCGATTTCGCCAAAGAAATTAAGTTTCATGTCAATTGCTTGCCGATGTTGGAAGAAGACAAGGGCTAGTCTGTCCAGAATCTACCCCAGGGGTACGCTTGTGGATGGTCACTGTGGGAGAGCATCTCCATGTTCTGGCGAAAAAGTTCCGCTCTGCTTTTTGGTGCGCTCCTGGCCCCGATGGCACTTGCACAAGGCCCTGCCCGCGAAGGCAGCGCTGTCGAAGCAGCGCCTTCGCCTGCACCTGTGCCCAGTCATGAAGTCTCGCCACTCTTCCACGAACCTGTTGTCACCACTTACGTCGACCGCTTCAGCTTGACGGGCGACTATCTCTTTTGGTGGATGAAACGGGCTCCTTCGCCTGCACCTTACGTGACCACCACCCGTGAACTGGGTGAAGGTATTCCCGATGAGTTTACTGGCGCGCTGGGTGATCCCAATACCAAGTCACTTATCGATGACAATCAGCTGAACTTTGGCACGTTCTCCGGACTGCGATTACGAGGCAACGTCACTGGTCCTCTTTTTGGACTGGAACTTGGTGGGTTCCTGCTCGAACAACGTAGTGGTGGCGATTCCATCGCTGCTGACTTTCCGACTTCCAATGCAGGCACCGATGGTGGGTTTCCCTTCCTGGCACGCACTTTCTACGATGTGGTTGCTGGCCAGGAGAACGCCTATTTCGTCTCGGTTCCCACGTTCACCACCGGCTCTACCAGCGTTTCCAACCAGGTACGAATGTTCGGCTACGAGGCCAACGCTACGGCACGCCTGGCGTGCTGGAACTGCACCGAGATCACCGGCTTTGTAGGCCATCGCTTCCTCGGTCTCAACGAGAATCTCTACTTTAACGACCGGATCACCTCGCTGGCAGATCTGCCACCTGAAGTGGCCATTTACTATCTCGGTCAACCCGTGTTCCGAGATGGCGTCGTTTCCATCCATGACTCGTTCAAGACTTCCAACCGATACTATGCAGGTCAAGTAGGCTCTACCGCCAGGATGGCTCTTTCTGATTTGCTCACCTTCAGCATCCGTGGCAGCCTGGCTTGCGGTGTCAATCAGCAACTGGTGCAGATTGACGGGTACACGCAACTGCGACCAGATGCCACCGATCCCAATCAGAATGTACGCCGCACCGCTGGTGGAATTTACGCCCAACCCACCAACATGGGTCGTTATTACAACTCGGAATTCAGCTGGTCCAGTGAAGCAGAGTTCAACCTGGAGTATAGCATTTCGCCCAACTGGACTGCTCGCCTGGGTTACTCCATCCTGCACTGGTCGAATGTCGTTCGGCCTGGTGATCTGATTGATCGTCGACTGGACCGTCGCAGTGTCCCATCCGATCCTTCCTACGATGCAGTTGTTGCACCAACCGTGACAGTGCCTGCTTTTGCCTTCAAGCAATCAGATATCTGGGTGCAGGGGTTCACCTTCGGTTTGGAATTACTCTACTAATCAACGAACCGACGATTGCCCTGCCAGCGACTGCACAAATGCCGAGCAAGTGTCAAAGCGTTCTTCCGGATGCTTGGACATAGCCCGTGCCAGGGCTTGCTGTTCCTCGGTAGTAACGCCTTCCAGCCGAGGCGAGCCCTGCAAGTGCCCCATCATGACATCCACAAACTTGCTACCTTCAATGGCACGCTGCCCGGTGCGCAATTCCACATACGCTGCTGCCAGGCTATACTGATCGCTGGCTACACAGTATTGGCCACGCCAGGCTTCCGGCGCCATGTAAGCAGGTGTCCCCACCATACTGGTTGAACTGAGCGGGAGCGGTTCCACTCTAGCCAGACCAAAGTCCGCTACCTTGAGTTTGCTCTCACGCAGAAGTAAATTGTCCGGCTTGACGTCACGATGACAGATGCCTTTCTCGTGCAGATAGTCCAAGCCATACGCAGCATCCTGGAAGTATTTCAGCAACTCCACGCGTGGTATTCCCGGCAGTTGCATGTGCCGATACCGCTGATACTGCGAAGCCAGGCTGCCTTCCGCGAGTTCCATGACGATGTACAGGCGACGGTTCTCCATCCAGTAACCCAGTATCGAAAGGAGATGTTCATGACGCAACCCGATCACCAGTTCCAGGGATTCTATCTCCCGACGGGATTCATTCTGATCAGCAGCAGCAAAGAGTGTCTTGATGGCCAGTTCCTGTCCATCCAGCCGACGAGCCCGCCAGACTTCCGCTGTCTGCCCACGGCCAATGGTTTCCAGAAACATGTAGTTGGATGAACTGTCCAAGGCTGACGACGCGACGATGTTCTTCGAGCCTGCCAGGAGGGGAGCCTCCTCTTGTTTCAGCAGTTTATTCAGCTCACTGGCATGACGGGGAAATCGCTTCAGATAAGCGTTCTTGTCCGGATTATCACCCCGGCGATGTCGCTGACGCCATTCTTCGAGGATCAGATCCACCGGCAGCGATTGTGGTGCGAGTTCAGGATATTTCCGAGTATAGTCTTCAACAAAAACTCTTCGTCCCTGCGACCAGCGCAAGTCCATATCAGTTCGAATGAGTTCCACCAGCACCGCCAGCCGCACTGGCCCGACCAGCCCATCGAGAAACTCTTCCCAGTTCCCAATGGGGCCACGCATGGATGCAGTTGCAAATGCATCCGTACGGCGATCCAGTTCCAGCCAGTCTGCTTCGCTCAGATCCCGATGCGAGACTTTGGCAGCTGACATCGGTCACCTTTTCACGTGGAGATGGTTGTGCATCATCGCAAGTCTGCCCAGGTGCAGGCGAGCAGGACTTTCTTACTAACGCATTCTTGTGTGTATTTGAATTGATGTTTGCTTATGAGCATTGGTCTGTACCTCGATACTCAGTTCCACTGCATTCTGAGAGAAGTGGAGCACCCCTTTCCCAAGCCTGGACACTGGTTTCCAGCCTAACAGGGGCAATTCTTTCTTGTAGAACTCTTCTGCTTGCTCTACGCTGAGTTTGGTGGTGGTGTTGATAAACTCAAACTGCGTTGTTCCTATTTCTGCATCCTTCGGGAAAGGCAGTTTACGGATATCGACATTGCCTTTATTGACGATCGACACTTCGATCGGCCCTTCTTTCTTGTGTCTGGCTGCCGTCAGCACCAGCATGAAGCCTGCCTTATTGAAGTAGAGAATCGCCAGACTGTCACTCTCCACCATGGAGGTACTTTCCTTCCAGCCCGTCTCCTTCAGCAGCTTGCGATAGAACTTGCTGGCATCTTCAATGGATCCATTCATCTCGAAACTCAAAGCAATGGGGATGGCCTTGACTTTGGAGGCCTTGTCCGGCTTCGGTAATTTGGAGAGGTCGATCAGGTCAACTGCCTGCTTCAGCGTCGCAGGTTTGACCTGATCCTTGTTGGTAACCATCTTTGTTACCTGGCTACTCTTCATTTCGTGCTGAACCCCAGACGAGTACGAGACGGAACGGTTACCATCCTTTTCATTGGCTACGACTAGTGTGGCTTTGATGGCATTCTGATCAAACTCCAGCACATAACGGCCTTCCTTTGCCCACATCTCTGCGTTGGGGTTAGGCTTTTCGGCCCAGCCGCGTTCCAGCATGAACTTCTTACAGAAACTAACCACCTCATCCGCAGGCTTCTTCGTGAAGTAGTAAACCGAGTTCTTCTGATTCACCTTGATCTGGGCGTCATCGACTTTGGGGAAGGTTGAGACATCGACGTTGCCATTCAGCATCAGTGTGATGGTCATCGGGTCTTCCGGTTTGCTGCGATACCCTGACAAGCCTAGCCGCTGGCCCTCCTTTTCGAACTGAACGCTCAGGTAGGCAGTCTGATCACCACTCTCGATGGAGGTATCTTCCTTCCAACCCAGCTTGCGCAGTTCCCTGCGATAGAATTCGGCTGCCTGTTTGAAAGTACCCGGAGCTTCGTAACTGGTGTGATTAAAAAAAGGACGCACCTTGGCTGCTCCTTCCAATAAGGGCAGTTTCTCCCAGTCGATCGCTGCTTTGATCTGCTCGAAGGTGGAGGGCTTGGCATCCTGTGCCTTCAGAACCAAGGGCAGCAGACAATAAATAATAATCGCAATGTATCTAGTCATGGCATAACCTGGATGGATCGAAGTTGTTTTTATTGTAATAAGCGTTGATCCGGTCATCATCCCCCGCCGATTAGTTGGGATGTTTGGCAGTTTTTTGATTGAACTCCCTGCTGATTGAATTACGCTACGTTTCTGCACAGTATTCGTCTTCACAGGTGTGCCATGGCTGACAAAGTCGCTGACGCAATGAACTCCATGGTCAAGAACCTGGAAAAGAAGACAGGCAAGTCGCTGGATCAATGGAAAACCATCGCCAGGAAAAGTGGCTTCGCCAAGCATGGCGAGATTATCAAGTTCCTGAAGACCGAGCACGAACTGGGGCATGGCTACGCGAACATGGTTGCCCACAGTCTGCTCAACCCCGATGTGATGAAGCAGACCGAAACCGCCAGCGACGACCTGGTTACCGCTCAGTACGCCGGCGCCAAGGCGAACCTCAAGCCGTTTTACGATAAACTCATCAAAGCTGCCAACGCTTTTGGCAGTGACGTGGAAGTCTCAGCCAAGAAGACCTATGTCAGTCTGCGACGCAGCAAACAGTTCGCTATTGTGCAACCCTCGACTGCTACCCGACTCGATGTCGGCATTAATCTCAAAGGCGAACCCACTACCAAGCGTCTCGAAGCCTCAGGCAGTTTTAATGCCATGGTGAGCCATCGCGTTCGCGTGGAATCGATTGATCAGATTGATAAGGAACTACTGGGCTGGCTCAAGAAAGCGTATGATGCTGCTTAAGCCACTTATTGATTCATCGTCACTCCGAAGGCTTACGTCTTCCGGCTCATGAACAGGATGTGAATGAGCTGGAGGGCGTGAGTCTCCGGGGTAACGAGCGGTCGCCGTCCATCTGATTCAACCAATGCCAGTTCACCTCCAGGAGAGATAGCACACGAACGCACTCTATGTTACGTTGTCACCACTGCAACGAACCGTTCCACTTCAAGGATGACAGATGCTTTCGGTTTTGCTCACCCTGCTCTTCATACAAACGCCCGGTATAGATTCTGAATGCTGGCCTCACTGGCGTGGACCTCTGGCCAACGGCACTGCTCCCCAAGCGAAGCCACCCCTTAACTGGAATGGGGAAACAGGCAAGAACATCAAATGGAAAGTACCACTCCTCGGTCGAGGCAGCGCTACCCCGATCGTCTGGAAGAACCAGATCTTCGTCGTCTCTGCAGAGAAGACGGATCGATTGGCCAAACCTGAAGAACTGCCTGAAGTGAAGCCCGGGGTCATGCGGATGACCAATCCCCCCAAGCACTTCTATCGGTTTCTGGTGACCAGTTACGATCGCAGGACCGGCAAGGTGCAATGGCAGAAGGTAGCTACCGAAGCAGTGCCTCATGAAGGGCACCACGAAACGCACAGTTATGCTGCTGGCTCGCCTACCACTGATGGCCAGCATCTCTTCGTCTCCTTCGGCTCGTTCGGCATCTACTGCTTCGACTTTACCGGCGACCTGCTCTGGGAACAGCAACTGGGCCGACTGACTACCCGACGCGGCTGGGGCGAAGCGGTCACACCGGTCTATCATCAGGGGAACCTGCTGCTGAACTGGGATCAGGAACTCGACTCGGCACTCTATTGCCTGAACGCTTTGACAGGAACAGTTCGCTGGAAGGCTGAACGAGATGAAGTAACCACCTGGACAACACCACTCATTGCAGAACATGAAGGAAAGACCCAGGTCATCCTCAATGGCACCAGGCGGATACGCAGCCACGACCTGGCTGATGGCAAGGTGCTCTGGTCCTGTGCCGGCATGACGATCAATGCCATCCCTACTGCTGTCCGCTACGAGGATTCGGTCATCGTGATGAGTGGTTATCAAGGCAGCCATGCGGTTTCCATACCGCTCAGTTCCACAGGTGATCTGGGCACCGAAGGACAAGTCAACTGGCGTTACCAGACCGGCACTCCTTATGTCCCTTCGCCGATCGTGGTGAACACGCAGGTCTACTTCACGGCAGGCAACAACAACATCCTCACTATCCTGAATGCTGAAACGGGCAAGCCTATCCTCAGCAATCATCGGCTGACCGGTACCCGGCAATTCTATTCCTCGCCGCTCCTGGCTGGTGGACGGCTCTACTTCACCGATAGAGACGGAGTCACCGTGGTGCTGGAGCCTGGCAATACCGTCAAGACACTAGCTACCAACAAGTTAGGCGATGGCGTCGATGCTTCGCTGGTGGCAGTGGGCAAACAGCTTATCATCCGAGGAGAGAAACACCTCTATTGCATCGAAGGGGATTAGCTCTCTACGTTCAGGATGGAACGTCGCAAGGCTTCCTGCATTGGCACCACAGGCTGCCAGTGCAACGACTTCTTAGCTCGTTCGCTGGTAAAGCTCAGCGGCTTGTAGAATGCTGCTGAGCGATAAGGCGACAGGACCAGAGGCAACTTGCGGAGCGTCACCCGATGGAGGCCTGTGATAACCATTGACAACGGCTTGACACTCCACTGTGGCAGTGTGAGCGATTTGACTTGCCGTTGATGCTGTCGATAGGCTGCAATTACCTCACTGGCACGGGGTAGCTGATCGTCGACAATGTTGAACGCCTGGCCGATGACATCGGGAACCAGGCCAGCCTGTTTGATGGCATCGGCACAGTTATCGACGTAGGTATAAGGCAGGACACGGTCACCGAACCGTAACTGCAGCTTTCCTAACTGCAAGCCGAGCCGAGCGCTGAGGGCGCCTCGGCCTGGCCCGATGATGACGCCAGGCCGGACTATCACGAGAGGCAGTTGCTGTTCACGATGCAGTTGCCAAAGGAGTTCTTCCTGGGCCAGTTTGCTCTGCGTATAGTTATCCCGCAGACGGGGCTTCGGCTCCAATGGACACTGTTCGTCCAGAATTGCATTGACGGGCAATGCACCTGCACCATACACTCCCATCGAACTGACATGCACCAGGCGAGGCACCTT
>CAYPJB010000026.1:13225-20089 GCA_964410845.1 uncultured Bacteroidales bacterium
ACGCACCAGACAGCGAACGTGAATACCATCACGGACCAGCGATCGCACGAGTCGCTTGCCGAGGAATCCTGTAGCACCGGTGACCAGCACTCGTTTCACGAGATGTTCCTTTGTAGCGTAGTTTCACTTTAGCTTACAGATGTAGCTGCTGAAGTGAGACTAACCCCGTCATGTTGGCATCTTGTCGAGTTGTCGAGTTTCCTCCTTCGAGCAGTACGTGTGATGCTTGTACACTAGTGTACATTACACTTTTTCAGGCTTCACCTTAATTAGTTGTCTGTTCAACTACCGCAGCGCCGTGTGCGCGCGGCTTCCGACATCTCTTTCATAAAACCTGGTTTAACATGTTTTACAGCCCCTCATCCTTAAGCCTTCTCCCCGGGAGGGAGAAGGGAACCTGACGTATTAGTGGTCCTTCGCTATCAACGCATTTCTCATTCATACCATAACCTGGCTGTTGTGTACTAGTGTACAAGCACAGGAATCTGTGAGAAAGTTCATTCACACTACTTCGATTGTTTCTTCACAGACTTCGTCCAGCCTTCGAGGAGGGCTGCTTCGGTTGTCCCCAGTAACTTCAATGCGTCCTCCGGGCGGGTTGCTGACAGGAGTTGTTTGAGCTTGTTTCATGGGCATCATCAGTTACTTCTTCTGCTTCAAATCTTCCACGCAGTCTTTCCAGAGTTCATCGACTGTCTTGTCCGTCAGCTTCTTGAAGAGACTGACTTCATAGGAACGGTCCTGCATGGAGCGATGGATCTTGTCAACGGTGCCCGGGTGCTTCTCATCGAGCCAGAGGAAGAATTTGCCCGCGGTGCGGTAGCTGTCCTTGTAGTTCTGCCTGTCGGTGAAACGTGCAGGCAGTGCCCAGCCTTGCTGTACCTTGGGACCAAAGAGATGTCTGGCATAGTCGGCAATGCCTTCGGTGATCCAGCCGGGGTTGCCATTGGGATACCCCTGCACTGCATGGGTCAGTTCATGCGTCAGCAGTGCGAAGTCGTTCGGGTGCTTCGTAAGCCAATCGACGCCGACCGTGACGCGATTGCCCGAACAATGGGCAGGGATTTTCAGCTTGCTATCGAAGATGATGCGGATGTGCCGTGGGGCAGCTTTGCTGGGATTCTCGAAGCGTTCGATGAGCCTGGGATAACACTGGTAGAAGAGTTCCGTCAGTTTGCCTGCCACTGGCGCCAGGTCAGCACTCATGTCGCCTTCAATTGTCAGCTTCAACGGCTCTTTCTCAGGCTGCTTCTCGGTGGAAGGTGGTTGACTGGTGATGCAGCACAGGGCACAAGCGAAAGTATAGGCAAACAGCATGGAAGGTTTCTCCGGATTTCTTCTGAACAGACATGATATGGGAGCAGCATGCCAATTAGCATGCTGAGCATCGTCAACAATCCCGGCAACGGCTCCACCGGCTGATGTCTTGAATCCATAACACGTGCAAGAAGTGTCGCGTAGCGTCGGCAAGACCGCTATGCACGCCTCCTGTTGCTCTTGCACGATCACTGGTGGATGGTATAGGCTTGGCACCATATCACCTGATGGCGTCATCGACTTCGCAGCCTCAGTACTTCGGCCATGAATACATCGGGTGATTCTCGATGAAAACTCTTCGTTGGGGCTTGCTGATGCAACAGAACAAGCCGGGACAGGCTCATAACCGCGTGCTGTTGTACGTCGTGGGTTTGTTGATCATTATCACCCTGCTGCTCTTCGTTCCATTTCAGCCGCCTTGGCCAAAAGTTCTGGAATGCTCCCTGTATCTATTGTGTTTTCAACTGCTGGCGACTTATCCACCGCTGCGCAGCTTGTATGATGCCCTGCCCAGAAGGCAACGATGGGCGATGCTCGGTCTGGCAGGCATTCTCGTAGTCACCCAGATTCGGGATCGACCCACGCAGACTTTCCCGTTCCTTCCTTGGAACATGTATCACGGTCGATTCATCGAACCTCCACACTATCTGGAATACATCGGAGTCTGTCCGGATGGTCGTGAGATCGCCATCCCCGTGGGTCAGTTGTTTTTATCACAACACCGAACCGTGCTGTGGCGTCTGCAAGTGCTCTGGAAACAGATGGAAGCTGCGACAGTGAACACACAACGTGAACAGTATGCTGAGCAGTTTCGCTCGCTGCTCCTTGCCGTAGTTTCGCGATTCAACGATCTACACCCAGGGGATGATATTACCCGTGTGCGGGTCATGTACTGCACGATGCCACGACCAGTGCCCGGTCTCAAACTGGAAGTGACCCGACGCTTGGTCGGGGAATACCCCATCTCCTAGAAGACCAGAAACCATGCTGCACAACAATGCGACTGCACAAACGCTGGGGATGGCAAGAATCTGGATCTTCGGCCTGGCTGCGCTCTCTCGTTTCTTGACACCAGTTGGGGATGTATGCCTGCTGCCGGACTACCAGGCTGCTGGCATCATGCGATTGCTCGGTACTCACCTGTGGGTGCCACTGATCACACCCGAAATGGCATTTGGCATCCAGGCACTCACTATCGCGTTACTGTTCCTGGTCGCAGCAGGTGTTGGCGCATTTCGTGTGCTGGCTCCACTCGCCTGCCTGGCTTTGGTTATCACGGAAGGACTGGTGCGGGGCAACGGTGTTCCTACCCATGCCAACGTGATACTGATCCTGAGTACATGTGTTCTGTCCTGCTTTCCCGCTGCCGATGGACTGACACTCTTCCCTGGAAAAACCCGGCTCACGACACCCCCGGTTCAGTACCAGGCAGCACTGATATCACTGAGCCTTGTGTTTTGTATCACCTATCTGTTCGTGGCAGCACGTCGGCTGTCAGCCAGTGGCATCGACATCTATCTTGATGATTCGATTCTCTCTGCAACGGCGCTGCGAGATGCTGAGTTAGGCCAGGCAGGCGGCCTGGGAAAGTGGATGTGCGAATCAGTCCTTGCTGCCTGGGCGATGCGAATCGGCTTCCCACTCGTCACCCTGCTTGAATTATTGACACCCCTTTGTCTCTTCTCTTCACGGTTCCGGTGGATCTGGATGGCAGTCATCATTCCATTTCACATCGGAGCTGGATTAATGATGGGAATCTGGTTCTCGTACCACCTGGCCCTCATCCCCGTGCTCATCGCAGGTTTCGATCCATTCCGCCGAGCGACAGGGAAACTAGCTGTGAGCGTGACGAGCAAAGCCATGAAACGCGCAGCGTGAATGCATGTCTCACGCAACAGATTCCACAAACGAAGTCTTGGACGGATTAGGGCTTATCAGGTGTTTTTGACTGACTACCCGCTGCTGTATCATTCTTCTTAGGTTCGGTTTTGGCAGGTTCTGTTTTCTTCTCGGGAGGGAGAGCCTTTTCCGGATCGCTTTTAGCAGCACCTTCCTTGTTCGGCTTTTCCGTACTCTCCGGAATCGTTGACGCAGGCGATGTTGGTGCAGTTATTTCCTTCCCCGATGCTTTCTTCTCTGATTTTGCCGCGGTCGAACGAGTCTTGGCGCCAGCTCCGCCGCCCGGCTTGTCAGCACCAGGCAAACCCAGTTCCTTGAAATTGGCTCGGTCCGGTTCGCCAATTTTTCCTACCCGTGCCTGGTACCAGGCTACGCCTGCGATCGAACCCAGGAACAAACCTGACACTAACGCCAGCAGGATAAGTGTCTTGATGATCTTGGAAAACATATGGTAGACATCCGCACGACGGAAGAAACAAAAAACACGCTAGAGAAATTCTAACGTGTTTGGCCTAGACGATGTAGCAAGCCTACTTGGTTGGAGGAGGAGGCAGGGTTTCCGTCTTCCCGCCTGTATCACCCTTGAGATTGGCAGTGCTGGCAGCCTTGAAATTGGACTTATCTGGTGCCTCGATGGTTTTGTTGGAACAGCCTGCAACAAGAACCGTTGTTGCACAGGCAATCAACATCCATTGACGTACGTTTCTCATTGTTACTCCAGTAAGGTGTCAGAAGGAAAACAGCTTTGAGATATGATATCTCAAAGCTGTTGTGATGCTAATCAGGTTATTCCGAGATGGAAGAAATATCGTAGTTCAAACCATCGCGTACGCCTGCCATCTGAGTGAGCAGGCTCCAGTCGGTAGTGAAGTTGTTATAGGTGAACGGAGTTGTTCCCGTGGATCCGAAGCGAACTGTACGGATCGAAGCATCACCCATGGCAAACTGCACGCCGGCGGCATGCATACTGGAGAACTGGTAAGTGCGAGCGCCAGCTGGTGTAGCGGTCGTACGAGCTTGTTGACCACGGCCGAGACCGTAGTGAGTACCGAGGGTACCGCAAGCCATCCAGGTCAGCACGTAATCACGGGTAGGACCACCGGAACCGCCGAGGGACTCACCAAAGAACAGGGTGTTGCTGGTGCCGTCCATCACGGTGATCTGGCCCAAGGTGAGCTTGCCACGCTGCTGCAGGATACCATGGAAATTCGCCCAGTAAGGACTGGTGCCATTGATACCGATGTCAGTCAGGCCGGCGACGCCCAGGTAGTTGGTGCGACCAAAGAGTTCACCACCGCTACCCGTTGGATAGTACCAGTTGCCACCAATCGTAGCCGTGCCACCATTGTACATGCTGGACTGATACGAGGCATAGCCACCAGTGGTTGGAATGGTGTTGGCGAGATCATCCGATGGGCAGTAGAACATCTTCAGCTTGTACTGAGCCACGAGCTGATTAGCTGAAGTTGCAAACCAGGCAATGCCAGGAACGCCAGGGGTAGCTGTTGGAAAGTCCGGATTCCAGTTCATGCCAACGATCTGCTTGTAGACGTTGTCTGCTTCCATGTAAGGCAGCAGGAATGCCAATGAACCAACGTACTGGAAGTTGGTAGAAGGCAGTGTGGAGGGATAGGTGCTACCACGAGGGACGACACCCAGGCCGCCCGGAGGCAACTTGTTGTAATCGTTGTGGAAATTGTGGGCAGCAATCGCAATCTGGCGAATGTTGCTGGCGCAAAGCATCTTGTTAGCTGCTTCGCGAACTTTCTGGATGGCAGGCAACAAGAGTGCCATCAACAAGGCGATGATTGCAATCACCACCAGCAGTTCGATCAGGGTGAACCCGGATCGACGCTTGCTCTGGAGCAAACGAGGGTGAAACATGACTCCTCCAAAAAAGATGGATAAGGAAAAGCTAAAGCTTAAGGCAATCATAAGGTTAACTTCACGAAACAACAATAACAATTGCTGAAGATTAACGATACACTCATAAATGAACACGCCTTTTGCAACTTTTCAACACGTTTACCTCAGGCACAATCCATTAATGATGCTGGAAACAAAGTGTCCACTTAGCTTGGGTCAGTCACTACCGGCAACGCTTGGTCTCACGATTATTAATGAGCTCCATCTCAGATTTGAACAAGAATGAGTAACCAGGACCAGCTGTCCCGGTCAGCGTTCGTTGACTGGGTTGATCCGATCAACTTTTGATACTGTTTTTTCAATGGAGGGAAGTAGACTGGCTCTTCGTTGGTGTTTAAAGTGGGCAGATGAAATCCATCGCCTTTCTCGTTTTGCTGGTGTTGTCATTCCCTTTCACCAGTTGCTTCGCGAATTTATCTGGGCCGTGGCATCCGGGGCAGTTACTTTTGGATGTGGAAGGCGTCAAGGATATTGCAATCGTTCGTGAAAAGCTGCAAATCGATCTTCGTCCCGTCGAGCAAAGAGACGCCATCAAAATCACAGCAACCTACATTATTGATCATGTACAACCACCCAAAGATTTACCGTTAACCTTCATCACAGGCGTTGAGTCGGTCAGAGCTGTCAAATGCAGTTTGAACGGAAAGCCCTTGGCATTTACCACCAGGCAAGTCGTGAACATGCCGGAGAGTTGGAAGCCTCCTGCTGAAACCCCCGGATTTGTACCGGAGGAAAAGCAGCTTTACAGTCGAAACATCACGGATACCCAACATGAATGGATCCTGTTTACCGTGCCACTGCAAACAGGCAGGCAAAGCATTGAAGTCACTTATGAGGTTGAACCAGGTGCGTATTATTCGCTGTACCAAACCGCCAAATATTGGCAGACCGCTTATATCCTGGCACCAGCCCGTACCTGGAAAAGCTTCGGTGGGCTGGATGTTGAAGTACTCGCGCCGGCAAACTGGCAGGTCAAAAGCAACCTTCCTCTGGTCAACCAGGGGCAACAATGGACAGCCAGTTTTGATTCACTCCCCGCGGACTTTATCACACTGACAACGCAACACCCCAACGGAAAACAGGCACTGGTCTTCAGCATGATGCAGATGTTATTCCTGTTTGGACTGATGACTTTGCTGCTGGGGTTAAGACACATGGCCTATCGCTATCAGCAGGCGAAGCAACGCGCTACCGTGGATGGGCAACCACCATGTAATCGTCATAGTTCAGGGTTACTGTTTCTATGCTCCTTCATGCCATTACTCATCAATGCCATTTCTATCTATTTCGATTACTCCAATATCCCTTCTACTCAATCCAATTATCAATTGCCTGTTATATTTGTTTATTTTCAATCGATATACTGGTTAATTTTCCTTGCACCGCTGATGCTTTTGAGCAGAGCGGTGCTGTGGCTGTTTTGTCTTCTCGGTACTCGGCTGGGAAATCAGTTTCTCAGGAAAAGCTCAATCGGAGAATCGCATGTGCCAGGTTGAGTGAAACCACAAAGAACTCCGATTACTCCACGACGACTTTTAACGCATATCAAACGCAACCACCCCTCATCATTTGCATGATGAGGGGTGGTTGGTTATTCAAAAGGGCGAGAGGGGAATCCGGGAGGTACTGTGGTACCTGTGGGATATTTTTCACTACCGAGGTAGTGAAAGGTTTCCTTAGAAAGGAGGTGATCCAACCGCAGGTTCCCCTACGGTTACCTTG
>CAYPJB010000027.1:0-19985 GCA_964410845.1 uncultured Bacteroidales bacterium
TCAAGAGCAGTACCGACTGGGCGATCCACCTTGTTCCAGGTCATGCCGGAACGCATGAAGGCATCAAACTTGGCCAGAGCCTGTTCGATATCAATGGCGCGAATGGCAGGGTCAAAGGCAAAGACACGGATAGCGTCCGATTGCGTGGCTTGGCCACCGACGGAGCCGGGTGAGAGTGGCAAACCACCCTGATTAAAGTTTCGAAAGTTTTCACCTGTTCGCCCTTTTTCGAGGGCAATTGCCAGGCACTCAGCCAGGCCGATTTCGCGAGTTTTCGCTTCAGGGGAAAAGACAGTTCTCACGCCTCCCACGAGAGGAGTACGTGTCATATCAGCTGGTTCTTCAATGGCAGGGCCTGTGATGCCACACAATGCTTGCTTGTTCAGATGCTTGAAATCAGCTTCAGTCATGAAGTGATGCTGGGCACACCCGAGGAAGCTTCCACAGGCGAACAAGACGGCCCCGATCCATCGCCATCGATCCAAGCGACGCATGATGTCTCCCCTTCCCCTGCACC
This sequence comes from uncultured Bacteroidales bacterium, assembly GCA_964410845.1. Taxonomy (GTDB): domain Bacteria; phylum Planctomycetota; class Planctomycetia; order Gemmatales; family HRBIN36; genus JAEUIE01. The sequence goes on from CAYPJB010000027.1 coordinate 518, forward strand.
GAAGTCGTCCTAACTTCGGGACAGACTCGCCCCCCCGGGTCGAATCCGAGTCCGCCATAGCGTATATCGGCAAGTAACGCAACATACACTATGAAATTACGTCAACTTTAACGGTAGTGCGGAGGATAGTGAGACTAGGTGGAATGAAGAATTGTGAAGGTGGTAATTCAGCTAAAGATCAGGGAATAGGCGGGATGAGTACAGTCGCGCCTGATGGCTAAGTCACATGGAGCCAGTAGACTACCCACATGTCACGCATCATGATCTTTGGTTACTTCGATAAGCCTGAAGTGCAGGCTGAGTTGGTTCGTTTGCAGGCATCATTGGAAAAGCAGACTATCCTACGGGTAATCAATCTGGCTCAACCGTCTCCCATTCCTTTGCCCGGCGCTGACCTGGCCCTGGTACTCGGTGGCGATGGGACGATCCTGCGTGCTGCCCAGCAGATGGGCTATCAGCAAATTCCCACTCTTGGCATCAATCTTGGCAAGCTTGGATTCCTCGCCGATGTCAAGCAACAGGATGCGCCACTGGTGCTGGAACATCTTTTTCGGGATGGCATCAGCTTCAGCGAACATCTGATGCTCGAATGCACCATGACGGACGGGAAAGAACAGAAGAAGTATCTTGGCCTCAATGAAATGGTGGTTCATGCCAACCCGCCTTTGCATCTCGTTCGGATTGATCTTTCAGTCGATGACGAACCGGTTACGACCTTCAGTGGCGATGGCCTGATCATCAGTACGCCGATCGGTTCCACCGGCCATAGCCTTTCTGCTGGAGGGCCCATTCTCCGGCAGGAACTGGCTGCATTTGTCATTACCCCCATCTGTGGCCATGCACTCACGTATCGTCCCATTGTCGATAGTGCCATTCGTGAGTTTGGTATAGCCTTGCACCCGGGGTCGAACCCGGCCGTCGTCAGTGTGGATGGTCAACTGCAGATACCGCTCTTGCCACAACATCGAATCACTGTCACGCAGGCCCCAGTCAAGTTCCGTCGGGTGCGTGTGCCTGGTCAGAGTTACTACAGCACGCTCAGGCAGAAACTGCACTGGGCAGTGCAACCACACGAAAAGCTCTAGGCCATGTACCGTAGCACACCTCATGGCGAGCATGTTCCTGTCCTTCTTGGCGAGGTGATGCTGTGCCTGGCACCACAGCCCGGTGAAGTCGCTTTCGATGGTACACTGGGTTTCGCAGGACATGCGTCTGAACTATTGGATGCCGTCGGGCCCACGGGAATGCTGCTCGGTACCGATTTTGATCCCATCAACCTCGAACAAGCCCGTGCCCGATTGCAGCAACTAGGTCATCCGTTTCATCTCCATCATGGCAACTACGCCGGCGTTCAGACCATCATTGCCGAGCATGGCCTGGATGGCGTGGATGTGTTGCTCGTCGATCTCGGCATGTCCAGCATGCAGGTGGATGAAGCCAGTCGAGGCTTCTCTTACATGCGCGATGGTCCGCTGGATATGCGGATGGACCCCACCCGAGGCAAGACCGCAGCAGACCTGCTGGCCAGTATGACTGAAGCTGACCTCGTCGAAGCACTCGTCGAGATTGGCGATGAAGAAAATGCTGAACTGATCAGTAAAGCGATTGTGCAGGCTCGCCAGATATCACCTATCGAACGCACAGTACAACTGAGTGAAATAATCAGCGCTGCTGTCGGTGTCAATCTGCAACAGCGAAAGCTGAAAAAGGGCAAAAACCAGTGGGAGACACATCCTGCTGCCCGCACGTTCCAGGTGCTGCGTATTCTGGTGAATCGTGAGCTGGCGAATCTCGAGCACTTGCTGCGAGTATTACCTTCCGTGCTGCGACCTGGTGGACGGGCAGCGATCATCAGCTTCCACAGTGGCGAAGATCGACGAGTAAAGCAAGCCTTCAAGCAAGGCCTGGCAATGGGTGTTTATGAAGCCATCGCGGACGATCCGATCAGGCCGGGCTTTGATGAGCAGAAGAACAATCCCCGATCGCGTTCCGCCAAGCTTCGTTGGGCAAAGCGTGCTACTTGCCCGTCCTGATGCGTTCGCTGACCGTCTTCTTGCTGGTCTCGAAGCTGAAGGTATCCAGAACCCGGTAGAAACTTTCTGGATCGGTGACATGTCGATAAAGAAACACTGCTGCTTTGATACGATCTGGATCAAAGCTGAATTCCCGTACGAGGTTGGCAGCTTGCTCACTGGTTACATAATGGGTTTGAAGGTTGGATTCCAGGAAGGCGTACTTGTCCTTATCAAACGACTGCTTGCGTAAGCTGATCTGGAAGCGATAGTAATCTTCGTTGGGCATGGGACGAGGCTTGGTTCCACCCAGGCTGACAGCTTGCTGTTTGATTTGCAACTCGGTGCGAGTCAGCAGCAATTCGATGCGATCACGCTGTGCCGAGGCGGGCAGTCGCTTAATGAGTTCACGCGCTTCCTGCAAATCGCGGAGCATCGAACTGACAGGATCGTTCCCGGGCTTTCTGTCAGGATTGTTGCCTGGTTGATCACGTTCCGCAGCGAACTGCCCCATGACAGACGATGAAAAGAACAGGATAGCTGTGGTCAGCAAGGTCTTCATCATCGGGATCATCCTTGCCCTGTGGCTGAAGTGAAAGAATCACAGCCATCGGAAGATGGCTGTGCGAGGAGTGGTTTACTTCTTGAACATCTCAAGCCGTTCCTGGTATTCAGGGTCTTTGTGCAGCTTCAGGGCCTTTTCGATGGTTTCGATAGCCTTAGCTTTGTTTCCTGCCGCATAATACGCGCAAGCCAGAGTATCGAGCACGGAGTGTTCCATTCGCTTAGTCAGTTCCACGGAACGCTCAGCCGCTTTGATGGCCAGGTCCGCCTCGGCTTTGCTGGCTTTGGTGTTTCGTTCGGGATCGACGAGCAGCCAGGCAAGATGATTGAGTTTTTCAAAGTCGTCCTTGTAGAGTTCATTTGCCAGATGAGTGCCATACTTGATGGTGTCATCCGACTTAGTGTCCTTATCCTGAACCATAACGCTGAACTTCATGAGACCCGCTTCGGATTCGATCTCAGGCGTTTCTTTGATGGTGGCATCAATGACTTTGAGTAACGCAGTTGCTCCTTCTCGTCGTGCGCTTTGAATACGGGTATTCAGCGTACGTTCTGCTACGATCATCTTCCGGGCCAGGGCAATGTCGTACTTGCCATCAACAATTTCCTGAAGTGGCTTATCAATCTTGCCAGGGTGGCCGATCCAGGCCACTTTTCCTTCACCATTGATGATGAAGGCGGCTGGAATACCCTGCTGTCCTGCTGCAGTCATCCAGTTCTTGGCCATCGGGCCTTCGCTGGCATCGTCGTCCTTGCCGACTTTGTCCATGGCGACTCGATACCCCATCTTGTCGCCCATCTCTTTGACGAACGGTTCGACCATCGATGCATCCCGTTCCCAGACGCTCACCCCGATGAAGGCGACTTTGTTGCCAAAGTTTTTCTGCAACTTGGAGAGATGAGGGAACACAGCCCGGCACGGTCCACACCAGGTAGCCCAGAACTCCACCACGTAAACCTGACCAGGTTTGAATTCTGTTACTGCTTCACCTTTAACGAACTTGCTCACTTCGAGCTTGGGAGCGTTGTCGCCAATCGATAATTCATCTGCTTGCACTGCCCAGGCACTCAGGCAGATACACAATAAGGCCAACAAACTCCGTTTCGTGATCATTCCCTTACTCCAATGCTCAAGTTCAGTGACTGATGGTAAGCTAGTGATAGACTTTTCCGCAATACCTACTTTTTGCCCACGCAATACAGCATGGCATCGGAACGGAAGTAGATGCGTTCGGGAGTGATGGCTGGGGTCCCGAGCATGTTTTCAGCACCGAGCGAGTTGGTGGCAACGATCTTGCCTTCCTTTTCGCCTGATTCGAGGAGGTAGCTGGTACCTTCTTCGTTCACAACCAGCAATTTGCCATCCAGCATGACCGGGCACGCGGCGAAGTTACCCTTTACTCGCTGTTGCCAAAGCACTGTGCCATCGCTGGCTTTCAGGCAACTGACTACGCCATTGTTGGTAAGGGTGAAGATCTTGTCCTCGTGTACCACGGGGGTGCAGTAGCCTAATCGAACTTTGGTCGTCTTCCAGACGACCTTGGGGGTGGTGTCGTCGGCACCGGGTTTCAGTACACCGAACTCCGCACCAGCAACAACGATCTTGTCGCCTTGAATCACCGATGGACCCACGATGCCACCCATCTTGAAGGTGGTAAAGTTCCAGGCCTGCTGGCCGTTAGCTGCATCGATTGCATGGAGCCCCTGATCATCCTGGTACAGTACCAGTGAACGGGAGCCTTGCTGGAACAGGCATGGCGTACTCCAGGCTGTTTCCTTGTTCAGTTTCACTTTCCATTTGTCTTTACCAGTCTTGGGATCAACTCCCAGGTAAAAGGAAGCCTCACCTGAATTCTGCATGGGGATGACAAGAGTATCACCAGCGAGAATGGGGCTGGATGCCATCCCGACCTGGTTGCTGATACTGGGGTATTCCTGAGACAGTGGGCGGTACCAGAGCAGGTTGCCTTGATGATCGAAACAGACAAGGTCCGCAGTAGCGAAGAGGGCGTAGAGCCGTTCGCTGTCTGCAGTGGGTGTTGGTGCAGCCATCGCTGACTTGGGATGACATTCAGTGCGGCCGGTGGCCCAAAGCTGGCGTTCCCATTTCTTCCTGCCGGTGGTGCCATCGAAGGCGAAGACATGCAAGCGATCCTGCTTGAAGCCGGAACTGGCTGTGACAAAGACCGTGTTGCCGATGACGATGGGGCTGGCCGGGCCTTGTCCGGGAAGAGGTGCTGTCCAGAGAACGTTTTCTGTCTTGCTCCAGGTAAGCGGGACCGTACTCCTGGCGGTGGCAGTGCCATTCCCTCGGTAACCAGGCCAATCGGAGGCAACCACGGTGGTGAAGGACATCAACAATAGCAGTAATGTGAAGATTCGCATTTTGTTTGTTCTCTCGTCCCCGGTCTCTGACCGGGGATGTGGTGAATGACCGGTTCTGCCGGTATGAATGATGAGATGTTGTTTTTGTTTTGACTACCGGCGGAGCCGGTATTGCAGTGTGTCCCCGGTCGAAGGCCGGGGACAAGTCTTTCTACTTCACTGGCGTGGGTATAACTTCCAGTTTGACGGCAGTGCCGAGTTGATCACATACACGCAGAGCGAACTCCCAGCTCTGGGCCCACGATTCCTTTTGATCATTCTGACAGACCTTCACCATGATGATGTTCTCGCCGGGCTGCAACGTTCCCTGGCCGATGTACTGATCCATGTTGTCGCCATGATGATACTCTTCGTGAGCAATCACTTCTTTGCCGTTGAGCCAGACCTTGAGTGCATTCAGGCTGTTGGCTCGCAGATCGACTTTGGTAGCGGCATCTACTTTGACGATGGTGACGGCGTAGGCGACGGCTGATTTGTGCTTGCCAATACCCTTGGCGAGATCGACTTTGCCGTACGAGTCGGTAGAGGATAGCTTCTTCCATTCGGTTGGTTTGTTATCCTTGCCGGTAGGAAGCATGTTCCACTCGAACTTCTTCTCGGGTTCATAAACAGCTGCAAATCCCTTTTCGTCGGTATTGTCGAACGTACTCAAGACGGCCCATTGGCGAATGAACCCAAAGTGGGCGGCGAGATCAACTTCATCACCAAGGCCCTTGAGTTCCTTGGCGATGGCATCGACCTGATCGCGATCACGGGCACTGACGAGGATTTTTCGCAAGCCAGCTTTGCGATCACCCTCTTTAGGCAGCTTGGCCAAAGCATCGGCGATGGCATCGCGACGCAATTCCAGGCTGGGATCATTGATAAACGACGCAATCCATTCTTCCTTAAAGCCAGGGTCCACCTTGCAGAGCCATTCGTAAACCATGCGACGACTTCGAGGGTTCTTCGTCTGATCTTTCAGGTATCCCTGCAGTCCTGCAACATCGAGCTTTCTTCCCGCTGCCAGTTCATTCTCGACGATGGCATCGGCAGCGGTACGAAGCCAGTTGGCCTTGGTTGGGTTGGCTGTTTCGAGTTGTTTGAGGATCGCAGGCAAAGCCGGTGATCCTGACTTTACCCAGGAATGCCAGCTTGGTCCTTCATCTGCTGTAGTGAAGGATACCGCGATAAGTGAAAGTGTTGCGAGTACTGCCAATCGTTGAAACATCATTGTTCTCACTGTGATATACCATTCGGATCAGTTTCAGTTACCAGCCAAACAGTGCCTTGAACCATGCGTATTTCGTGAGATCCAGGAACACAGTGCCGAGCATCATCGACAGCACTATGGCCAGTCCGATGTAGGTGATGATCACTTCCCAGGTTTCGCTCAGTTTCTTGCCTCGAATCTTCTCAGCGATGAGGAGCATCATGTGCCCGCCATCGAGAACCGGAATAGGCAGGAAGTTGACGATGGCCAGATTGATGCTGATGACGGCCAGGAGATGAAGCAGATCAATGATGCCGATCTTGGCCACCCGGTAGGTCATCTCGGCAAGGCCCAGGGGGCCATTGAGCAGCTTCACCGAGATGCTGCCTCGGAGCAGGCTGTAGAGATTGAGATAAATGCGACCCACGAATCGATACGATTCACGAGAGCCAATCACGATTGCATCCCAGATGTTGTCTGCAACACGAATACGCTGTTCAGGCTCAAGAAACAGGCCACGAGAGAAAAAGTACCAGTCCGGAGCATTGATGGTAGTCATCTTCTCCAGTGTTCTTTCGGTGCCGGTGCTGTCGGCAATCGTGAAGGTGTATTCGGTGGTCGGCGGGAACTCCTGCATGCGGTAGAAGATGTAAGGCCAGGCGATGCGGTCATCGAATTCAAACTTGTCATCGAACTTCGGTTCGGTGTTGAGATACGCCATCTTCTTGATGACGTCTCCTGGCTTGATGCCCTGTCTGGCTGCAGGAGAGTCTGGCAGCACACCCGCCACCGTGTTCGAAACGCTGTAGCTGATGCCCAGTGCAGGGAATGACATGGGAGTATTGCCGATAGGAGCCGATTCGATCCAGGTGCCACGGTTTTCAATGTCTTGCTTCGTGACAGTGATGTCGAAAGTTTTGTCGCCACGTTTCACTTGCAGCACTACTGGTTTACCGGATCGTGCGATCTGATGTACCAGGTCTGGTAATTGCAGCGGATCGATGTCGGTCTTGCCATTGAGAGACACGAAGAGATCACCAACCTGCAGATCCTTGGCGATGGCTGGCCTGAAACTGGATACTGAAACGATGGGGCCCATCGTCATCCGCATTCCCCAGGTACGGAACTGGCTCGGTGCTACCGAAACATCCACCAGTTTCGCCTCACTGCCTTCCATCCGCTTTACTTGAAAGACCAGAGTTTGATCACGGTACTGATCTTCGACCAGTTGAATCTCAAAGCCATTCCTGACCGGGATGGCTGCTGAGGCATTCGCGGGTTTGATGGACTGGATCTCATCACGAGCCTGAAATGCTGCGCTGCCAGCAGGCATCCATTCGAGTGCAGGTGGTTTCCCCTTTGGCGAGAACCGCGAGAGACGGACCCCCACGGGCTGCGTTACCCCGATGGTCGGGCGGGTATCGTTCTTCTCTTTTCTGGTGGTAACGATGACGCTGCGTTCTTCACCACGAGGCGTACGGAACCTGACGGGAATCTGTTCATCTCTGCCGGCAAGGGCCGTGGTCATGTTCAAATCGTTGTACCAGGGGTGACCGATGTTCGCGACACTGAGCAGTTCCGAACCCGCTTCAAGCCCTGCCTTCTCGGCTGGCGACCCGGGCGAGACGGTTCCCAGCTTGCCGACAATCTCTTCCTTGCCGAAGAAGTAGACGATGATGAAAAGCAGCAAACCGAGAAGGATATTCATGATCACGCCAGCCGAGATGATCAGCATTCGCTGGCCGACTGACTTGTTTCGATAAGAACGTGGGCTGCTCTCGACTTCCTGGGCATCCTGGCTTTTGTCATTCGGATCGTCGACCTGGCCCAGCATCTTGACGTAGCCGCCGATGGGGAACCAGGCTAGGCCGTAACTGGTCTCCCCCTTCTTGAAACTGAGGCCGGGAATGAGTGGCCCGATGCCGAGGGCAAATGCTTCGACCTTCACGCCACACCACTTGGCAGCGAGGAAGTGCCCCAGTTCATGAATGAATATCAGCAGGCCGATCCCGACGATAGCCATGCCGATGCTGAGAAGCGAGCGAAGTCCTTCTTCGAAGCTCATGCCCCGCAATACACCAATATAGATGGCACACCCGATAGCGATCGCGACCAGAATCTCAGTGATCGGCAGCCCCGGCTTTCGTGCCGGTGCTTCAGACGTTACGCTCGCCAATGCTCCATCTCCTTGCGGGCCCAGCTATCTACCTCCATTAGGGTATCGAGCGCAGGCTCCGCATGGTAGGGATGGCTCGCGACGATCTCGGCACAAGCCGGGGTGATATCGAGGAAGGACAGAGTTCCTTTGAGGAAGCGTTCGACGGCAGCTTCGTTGGCAGCATTGAATGCTGCCCCGGTGGTGCCACCACGGCGAGCCACTTCGAAGCCCAGCTTCAGTGCCGAGAAGGTGGCATGATCGGGCTGCTCGAAGGTGAGTGATCGCAGCGATTGCCAGTCGAGTCGTTTGGTGGGGCCGGGCACGCGCTCGGGGTAGGTCAGGGCGTATTGGATAGGCAATCGCATATCGGGCGGCGAGAGCTGGGCCAGCACCGAGCCATCGCGGAACTCGACGAAGGAATGAATGATCGATTCGGGATGGATGACCACTTGGATTTGCTCGGGGGCCAGCCCGAAGAGCCAACGGGCTTCGATGATCTCCAGTGCCTTGTTCATCAATGTGGCGGAATCGACCGTGATCTTGGGGCCCATCTTCCATGTAGGGTGGTTCAGTGCCTGCTCCACGGTGACGTTCTTCAATTGGGAACGAGTTTTTCCCCGGAAGGGCCCGCCACTGGCGGTGAGGACGATGCGTTCGACGTCCGCAATCCCTCGCTCCTGAATGATCTGGTAGATGGCGGAATGCTCGCTGTCAACGGGAAGCAGCGGCGTTTTCTTTCGCTGAGCCAGTTCCATCACCCGAGGCCCGGCAACGACGAGCGTCTCCTTGTTCGCGAGGGCAAGTGCCTTGCCTGCTTCCAGGGCTGCAATGCTGCCGCGTAATCCAGCTGCTCCGACGATGGCACACAGGACGATGTCAACGTCAGGGTGCTGGGCGAGGGTTTCGATGTGGTGAATGCCAGCAAGCACTTCGCATGAACCACCCCCGGTCATTGACCGGGGACTAATGGTGTCATCGGTAATGATGCCGTAGTGGGGATGATACTGCTCGATAATATCGGGGATGCGATCCACGCCACGGTGCACAGAAAAGCCGAAGAGCGAGAGTTTGTCCGGTATGGCACGGATGACATCGAGAGTGCTGGTGCCAATCGAACCGCTTGCTCCCAGGAGGGCAATACGCCGTCGGCCCGTTTGCGGGCATTGCGAGATCGGTTGTGAGGGGGCAGCTTGCATCAGGGAATGATACGATTGTTTTGGACTCGCACCACCGTGCCAGAAAATCGGCACGCTGGCTGACTGCTGACGGCTACTTCCCGGGTGCCAGGTTCTTGTAGAAGTCGGTGACCACGTTTTTCTGTGTCTGCGAGATCTTCTGCTGTTTCAGTGCTTCGCTGGCTTGCTGCTTGGCTTGATCAAGTTCAGCAGGTGTCAGGGTGACACGAGTCTTCACCTGATCCTTGCCGGGCTTGCCTTGCTTGGGGCCTTCGCCCACGACGGTGAGCTTGCCATTGTTGGATGACTTCGTCTTGGCGTTGGTATCTTCGGATTTGGTGTCGTCGATGGTTTCATTACGCAGGCCACCTTCGGTTTCACCATCCTGCTTGCCACCTGGACGGCCTTGGCCGGGCTGGCCATTGCCATTCTCGCCATCTTCCTTGTCACCATCCTGCCCCCACGGATCCTTCTTGCTGCTACGACCCCCCTTGCCCTTCATGCCAGCAATGGCGTTCTTGAGGTCTTGCAGATCGCCTTCGGTGAGTTGGAGTTCCCCCATCTCCTGTTCGGTCATTTCCATCTTGCCGAGTTCTTCAGCCATTTTCTCCATCGCTTCACGGGCAGCTTCCTTGTCGCCTTTCTCCATCTGCTCAGCTGCTTCTTTCATCTTCTCTGCCAGTTCAGCCAGGTCTTTAAGCTTCTCCATCTCTTTCTCAATCTTCTCTTTCTCGCGTGCCTTCGTCTCGGGATCGAGGTTGGATTTCTCGAGAGCTTCCAGCTTCTCTTTCTGTTGGGCGATTTCGTTGAGCTTCTCTTTGAGGCTGTTCATCTGCTTGGCCAGTTCTTTCATCTCTTCCTTGCTCATCTGGCCGTTCTTCATCTTCTCAGCGAGCATTCCCATCTCTTTCTTGGCTTTCTCGAAGTCAGCTTTGGCGAGTGCCTTGCTGAACTCCTCAGCTGGGCCTTTGTCACCGCTGAACTTGTCACCCATCTCCAGTTTGAGCTGTTTCTTGATCTCCTCGATCTTTTCCTTGAAGTTTTCCTGCTGGCGAACCTTTTCGGTGAGCTTGGTCACATCTTCGAGAGCCATCTTGGCCTCAGCGGAACCCTCGGGGGTCTTCTCCAGCTTCTGGAGAAGTTGATCTATTTCCTTCTGCATCTCGTTGAGATCAACCGAACCGATTTCCTTCAGTCGTTTCTTGCGTTCTTCGTTGGCCTGCTTGAATGCAGCAATATCGATTGGCTTCTTTTCAGCAGCCTTGGTTTCCTTCTCCCGGGCTTTCTCAGCGGCAGCGTTGCCGGAGAAGAGACCAGTCGTAGGGAAGACAAAAGCCAGGAGCAGGGTGATGATAGCACCCAGCGGAGCATACCAGGGACGGCGGCTCAGTTGTAATGGAAAGCGTTCAGCAACATGCACCTGGCTGACACGTTCCTGCATTTGCCTGGCCAGCAGCTGTGCTGCTTCACTCGATTGTTGTTCTGCCTGGAGGGTGGTGAGAGTGAGAATGCGTTCGTCGAGATGGAAGGCTTGATCCAGCGCCAGTGCGGACTGGTTCTTTTCTGGTCGTTTAAGGTATGCCCAAATACTCGCAAGAGCGATGCCTGGCAGAATGGCACTCAGCACCACTACCACTTCCCAGCCTGCCCACGTCCAACCCATGCCAGGCAGTAGCAGGGCCGCGATGATGCCGAGTAACAGACCAATGGATAAGCATACCGGGAGCACGCTGAAGAATAGCTGCAGTCCCTGCCGACGCTGGGTTTGCTTCACTTTGCCTTGGATATCGTTCAGCAGAGTCGCCAGGGCCGGAACCATACGAAGCCCCCTTCACCGAAATAGATCGCTTTATTCTACGCTATTGACGAGCCTGACGCGAGATTGGATTGAAGTTTGTTCGAACTGTACGAGTCTTATGCTAGAAAGGCCGAAACCAGATCGGTTGCGGGCGATTCTTCGGTATCAGTAATGTCCTGGCACGTTGCGGATGGCGCAGATGCCACTCGCCTCCATCACACTTGTAGAGTTCGACGCTTCCAACCAACACTCCACGGGGCAAGTCGTCGTAGCGTTCCTTCTCCATGCCGTACTTTTTCATCCAGCCCGGTACATCTTCCACAGGAATGCGGCTGGCATAGAGAAGCACCCGGCCGCGTCGATTAGTTGCACAACTGCGATACTCAATTTTCTTGATCCCCCGCAGGATTGCCTCCGCGTGAGGTTGCCTGACACTGAGTGCCATGGTTGGTTCAATACTATCGCTGGATGCTTCCACTTGCTGCAGGAGCGCCAACTGGGCACGAAGATGATGTTCGATACTCCTGCAGGGGGACTGCTTCAACAGCGTCTCTAAACCATTCACAAGATCAGCCTTACGCCCCGGTGGCTGGTAGCGATCAGCCAGGCGCAACAGCTCCTCGGCGTAGGGCATTTCCGAGATTGAACGGAAGCCGATGAAGTTGGCGCACGCTGCTTTGAACTGCTGGAAGGCTGTGCCAATGAGCGGTTGTGGAGGTGCCAATTGCCAGCCGGGGCCTTCGAGATGAATACTGCCACCGGGCTGCTGCTGGCAACGATCAATCGTGAAACTGCTCCAGAGGTAATACTGTCGTGGCTGCCCCAGGCCCGTGATGAGCAGGACCCGTCCCGAGGCTTTCCTGGCTGAAGCTACCTTGGTGTACACCGTCACCCGTAGTGGTTCCGTGCTCCAGGGATGAGCCAGTGATCCCTGGGCTTCCGCATTGTGGTACTGCAGATACACCACAGGCTTCATGGATCACCGTAGTCCCACAGCCTGGCGAGCCAGTTCCATGGTCTTCTGGGCTTCTGCCCGGGCCCTGGCTGCACCCTGCCGGAGCACTGCCTCCACATGATCAGGATGGTTGACGAGATCCTTCCGCCTGGCCCGGGCCTCGGCAAAGAAGCTTTCGATCTTCTCGAGTACCATTGTTTTGGCAGAACCATAGCCCATGCCACCCGCCTGGTATCGGGCTGCCAGGTCTGCCTTTTCAGCATCCGTGGCAAAGAGGGAGTAGAGAGCGAAGACATTGCAGGTAGCCGGGTTCTTGGGAGCTTCGAGCGGGGTGCTGTCGGTGACGATGCTCATCACCACTTTTTTGAGTGGCTTGCCTTCCGCGAAGATGTCGATGGTGTTGCCATAGCTTTTGCTCATCTTCTTGCCATCGATGCCGGGTACGACCGCAGCGACGTCGAGCTTGGCTTCGGGAAGCGGGAAGAGATCAACCTGGTAGGTGCTGTTGAAGGAACCTGCCATATCGCGGGTCATTTCGAGGTGCTGGACCTGATCTTGCCCGACGGGGACGATGTTGGAACGGTAGGCCAGGATGTCGGCTGCCATTAATATGGGGTAGGTGAAAAGCCCCACGCTGGGGGAGATGCCACGGGCGACCTTGTCCTTGTAGGAATGTGCCCGTTCGAGCAGCCCCATGCCTGCAACGGTGGAGAGGAACCAGGTCAGTTCGGTGACTTCGGGAACATCGGACTGACGAAAGAAACTGGCCTTGGCGGGATCGAGGCCGAGTGCCAGGTAGTCGAGAGCGACATCACGAACGTTCTCGCGCAGGACGTTGGGATCCTGCAGGGTAGTCATCGCATGGTAGTCAGCAATGAAGTAGAAACACTCGCCGGTGTCCTGCAGGGCGATGTGCTGACGGATAGCGCCGAAGTAGTTGCCGAGGTGGAGCTTGCCCGAAGGCTGAACCCCCGAGAGGATGCGTTTGCGTGGTGTAGTCATGCGATTCAGTATATTCAGTGGATGGTTGTTGGTTGCTGGTAGATGGTTTTGTTGAGGCTGAGCAATCAGCAATCGAAGCAATCGGGCAGTCTTGAGGGAGCCATCAGGACGATAAGTGTCAATTCGCGTCTTCTTTCCCCACTCTCCGCTGTTCACTGAGCTTCCCCATCTTCAAAACGCTTCCCCTTGCTCCTTTGTCCTGCTTACGCTATGGTTCGGTCGCCCATGCTCCCGGAGGATCGTACATGACCCATCGCTTAACGTACATCGCGGTAGTAGCGCTGGTGTTCTCCTGTAGCAGTAATCTGCTGGCTCAGTACAAGAGTGAACACCGGGTCTTCAAGGTGCTTGTCGATAACACCGACGCAGGCACCTACACCCAGACCATTACCACTTATGGTGAAGGGACCACCGATTTCTTCGGGAAGAGCGACGTCAAATTTAAAGTGCTGGGCTTTACCTATCAGCAGGCCTTCCGCGGCCAGGAACGGTGGAAGGATGGGAAACTGCAGCATCTCTCCTCTGCCAGTAACGACAATGGCACACCGCACACCCTGGTAGTCAATGCGGTCGGTGATCAACTGAAAGTGCAGGAAGGTGGCAAGGAACGGCTGATCCGGGGTGATGTCTGGTCAACCAGTTACTGGACACTCCCTTCCCAGGATCAACGCAAAGGGCAGTTGTACCTGCTCGATTCCGACCTGGGCAACGACCAGGCTGTGAGACTTCAAGACATGGGCAAAGTGGTTCAAGTTGTCAATGGTCAACGAGTCACCTGCACCCACTATCGCATTAGCGGAGGCATTCAGGCTGATCTCTGGTTTGATGAAAGTGACCGACTGGTACGACGGGAAATGGAGCGGCGTGGCAAAAAGATAACCTTAATGCTGGTGTCGACCTCGATTAAGTAACATGCCGATGGAGGAACTGGTTTTCGATAGCTGTGGAAGCTTGGGTTATTGAATTCCCACAGCTCTTTTGGCAATGACACGGTTCTTGTCAAAGGTAATCGTCACGGCTTTTGATACTCCGGTTTTCCACACATAGATTTCGTTCGGTCCATCCGATGGCTTGATGGCAGTGTGTTGACCAATTAATTCTTCGACATCCTCTAATGACATTCCCAGTTGAATTTTATCGTAGTTGGCTTTGGTCACCTTGGATGGTGGCGGCAGGCTGGGTTTGGGCTCTAACGACTTAGGCGCCAGGACATCGAAAATCAGGAAATAGCCAATAAACACCGTCCAAACAAGAAACAGCATGATCCACTTGGTGTTCGGCTTCATCGTGTTACCCCTCTCCGAGAAGCAGTATTCTCTGGACTGTGCCAGGCGTTTTCATTGCTTTACTGTGAACCAGTCGCATTGAAACAGAACATCTGATACTTCCTGGACTTGACCAACAACCAGGCTTTTTGAAACAGGTCTTATCGCCCTAGCACTCTACATGAGCAAATAATACGCAAAAAACGCCTGTTTCCAAGGCGTTTTCAACAGTGCCGAAGGAGGGACTTGAACCCACACACTCTTGCGAGTAACGGATTTTGAATCCGTCGCGTCTGCCATTCCGCCACTTCGGCTTATTGCCCAGACACCGAGATGCCAGGCAAGGTTCGTATCTAAACAATACGCAAATCCCATCGATCAGCAAGGGATCGAAACCCATCAAATTGACAGGAATTGTTTCAGCAGCCATAGCCCGGTGGCCTGGCTCTTCTCGGGGTGGAACTGGGTGGCCAGCAGTCGATCGCGCTGCACGGCTGCACAGAAGGGCACGACATACTCCGTTTCCAGGGCCTGCCACTGTCGATCTTTCGGCACACAGTGGTACGAGTGGACAAAGTAGAACCAGGCTGGATCAGGCATCGTCTTCCACATCGAATGAGACGATGTGACCCGCACCTGGTTCCAGCCCATATGGGGAATCTTGAACCCGGGTAGCTGGGGAAAGCGAACCACTTCCCCCTCGATGATGCCCAGCCCAGGATGGATGCCATTCTCGGTGCCGGTGGAAAAGAGCATCTGCATACCGACACAGATGCCGAGAAAGGGCTTCTCCCTGGCCAGGTGTTCGAGCAGGGGTTCACGGAGTCCCGCTGCATTGAACTTCTGCATGCAGTCAGCGAAGGCCCCGACACCAGGCAGAACCAGACGTTCCGCTTCGCGGACGCGCTGTGGATCGGCACTGATCTCCGCGACTGCCCCGACCTTCTCGAAGGCTTTCTGCACACTGCGCAGGTTGCCGATACCGTAGTTGAGGATGACGATGGACATATTCACCATTGTACACATCCCGGCCAACAGCTATCGTAATAGTGGTAAACCTGTTCCAGGCTGACGAGCGATGGATCGTCACAATCACTACGAAGCTGCCTTTGCTGCTTTCCTCCGGGATAAGCGGATCAGTCATGTTGCCATCGATGAATCCCGACGCAGTTACGAAGGCCACCAGTCCATCAAAAGCCTCGACTTCATCGTGCATGGCCGCTGGGGTGAGCGCTTTGTGGTCGATATCAAAGGCCGGCGCTTTCCGGGCGGCAAACCAGAGAAGCCCAAACGCACGTGGGAGTGCTGGGCAACACAGGACGATGTCACCGATGCCCAGCTCTGGGCCAGCAAGTTCGGGACAGGCTACCGGGCCATTTTCATCTTCTCGTATCACCTGGTCAGCGACGACGCAGCACAACACCAGAACGACACCCTCTGGACCTGGCAGGAGAAGCGTTACTGTCTGCGGGCGATCCCCGTGGATGAATACGCCCAGGCCATGAAGGTCCGAAGCAACAAGTGGGGAACAGTCTATTTGCCGACCAGTGACTTTCAGCGGCTCGTTCGTCCTCTTTCCGATCTCCTCAGCGAAGTGCGCGACTAGCCGCCTTCATGAAAGCTATCCATGTCCTCTCATTCGCCTGCACCAGCCACCAAGCCTTTTACCGTCCCCGATTGCCTGGCCGCCAAACAGGCGGGGACAAAGATCATCGTGGTTACTTCGTACGATTTTCCCACATCGCAAATCCTGGATGAAGCTGGCGTCCACATCCAGCTCGTCGGCGATTCGCTTGGCATGGTGGTGCAGGGGAACAGTCACTCGCTGACCGTGACCCTGGAAGACATGATCTACCATAGTGCGATGGTGAGCCGGGCCGCCAAGCGGAGTCTCGTCGTGACGGACATGCCCTTCATGACGTACCAGATCAGCCCGGCGCAGGCGCTCGAGAACGCAGGCCGGCTGGTGCAGGAGGGGGGCGCCCATGCGGTCAAGCTCGAAGGGGGCGAACGGACCGCGGAAGCCATCGCCGCTATCGTCACTGCCGACATCCCTGTCATGGGGCATGTCGGCCTGACTCCCCAGTCACTGCACAGCATGGGAGGGTTCCGGGTGCAGCGTGATGAAGAGCGACTGATGCGCGACGCCCAGGCCGTAGCAGCTGCCGGGGCGTTTGCCATCGTCATTGAAGGTGTTCCTGCGGCGCTGGGCGAGAAGATTACCAAGGCGCTGGCTATCCCCACCATTGGCATTGGTGCCGGTGCCGGCTGCGATGGCCAGGTGCTCGTCTTCCATGATCTCTTCCAGTATGGTCTGGGTCGTCGGCCCAAGTTCGTCAAATCGTATGGTAACCTCAACCAGGTCATCCACGATGGCATTCAAGCCTTCGCTGCTGAAGTGCAGCAGGGAACCTTTCCCGGACCGGGGAATGTGTATTCGTGAGAAGTTGTTTGTGCCTGGTTGCTGGTTGTTCGTTTGGCAGGTTGAGAGCATTCTGGGTTTGCATACCATAATGGGTAGATAGTTGCTTCTAACGAACAACCAATAACTCTCTCCGCAACCACCACCCCCACTCCGTAGGACGATAAGCATGCTGGTAGTGATGAAGCGGGAAGCGACACCAGACGAAGTAGCGATGGTGGTGAGCGTCATCCGCGAGCAGGGGCTGATGCCTCACCCGCTGCCTGGTGCCACCCGCACTGCCATCGGCATCACCGGCAACACCGGCTCAGTGGACTCGCGCAATTTCGAAGTGCTCCCCGGCGTACTCGAGTGCATTCGCGTCACCAAGACGTACAAGCTCACCGGTCGGGAGATGCACCCGCAGGATACCGTCATCAAGGTGGGTTCGACCAGCATTGGGCCGGGAACTTTCACCATCATTGCCGGGCCGTGCTCGGTCGAGAGCGAAGCCATGACGCTTCGCTGTGCCGAGATGCTGATGCAGCGCGGTGTCAAACTGATGCGTGCTGGCGCCTTCAAGCCCCGCACCAGTCCTTACAGCTTTCAGGGAATGGGCCTCAAAGGACTCGACATCCTCGTCAAAGCCCGTGAGAAGACCGGCATCGGCATCGTCACCGAACTGATGGATACCGACAATGCTGACGCTGTCGAGGCAGCAGCTGACATGATCCAGATCGGCACCCGGAATATGCAGAACTTCAGCCTGCTCCGCCGGGTCTCGACGGCGAAGAAACCGGTGCTGCTCAAGCGGGGCATGTCGGCCATGCTCGAAGAGTGGCTGATGGCTGCTGAGTACATCCTGGCGGGAGGCAACTTCCAGGTAGCCCTCTGCGAACGGGGGGTGCGCACCTTTGCAGACCATAGTCGCAACACGCTGGATCTCTCCATCGTTCCCCCGGTGAAGAAGTTGTCGCATCTACCGATCCTCATTGATCCGAGCCATGGCACGGGCAAGGCGGAGTTCGTTCCTCCGATGGCCCTGGCCGGCCTGGCCGCTGGTGCCGATGGCTTGCTGGTCGAAGTCCATCCCGAACCTGCCAAGGCCATGTCGGACGCAGCCCAGACCATCGACTTCGCCACCTTCGACAAGATGCTCGCCCAGATGAAACGCCTCGCAGAGCCTCTGGGACGCACGATCAACTAGTCACTTGTTCCAGCGTATCGTCCCACTGCGGGTTTGCTACCCCGCTGCTCGTTCAACTACCGCGGCATCGCGTGCGCGCGGGGGTTTGATCACATCCGGTTCTTCCCGCATCGTCTGCTGATCCTGATACCTGGCCTTCGCTTCTTCGAAGTAGTCCTGTTCCCGTTTCATGGTATCGCGACGGTTCTGATCGATGGCATGCAGCTCGGCATCGGCATTCCGGGGAGAGGTGTAGAACCAGTTGTTCCCCTGGCGCAGCCGGTCGTAGCGGAGCTTGCCCAGGGCTTTCTCGTACATCCGTTCGGAATAGCCCAGGGTATTCACGATATGGTCACGCAGTTCCTGGGCGGGCATCATCGTGTCGCCGATCTTCTCTTTCATCTTTTGAATGATTTCGTCGAGCTGGTGCTGCAGGGCTTCATCACTCTGCCAGGTCTGGGGTGCTTTGGCGGGGCGGACGTGTTCCTGAGGCGTACAGATCATTGGCATATACCTGCCATCGGGGAAGAAGCGCAAGTGCCACTGATCGCCCACGGGGCCACGGAGATTGCGGGCGATGGTGAGGACGCGTTTCTCGGGCAGGATCGGGTGCCAGTGCAGGGTCATGATGTAGTCAGCGGCCTGGGTGCCTTGGCGAACGAAGTGGCCATAGGCACGGGTTTCGTGCATACCTCGCAGGCGGGTGATAAGCACCGTAATGCCAGTGAGCAGGCACATCTTCCGGAGGAACTGCCAGAAGCGGGTGGAGTAGAAGAGGTCGGCTTTTTCCGGGTCGCCTAGCAGGCTTTCGACATTGTCGATGATGATGAGCCGGGGTCGGTGTTCCTTCATCATGTCAGCAATGAAGAGCTTGAGCTTGCTGATGAGTTGATGGCGGTCGTCTTCCTCGCCTGGATCAAACTTCGCCTGCATGATGTGGCTGTAGTCGGGGTCATTCACGCTGAGGTGATGTTCGCGCAGGTCCTCCTGATCGGGCGACGAGAGGTAGAGCACCGGGCCGATGGCGTTCATGCTGCACAGGCGGCTGGCGTAGGCAGCGATGTTGGCGCAGACGCTCGATTTGCCGACGCCGGTGGCGCCATCGAGGAGGACCAGTTCGCCCTGGGGAAGGAACTGGTCGATGAGCCAGCGCCGCTGGGGGCGTGGAGAGACTGGCGCTACGGGGGTGACTTGGGACATGGGAGCGCTCCCTGGAGAGAATAAATAGTCAGTAGATACGCTATCGGATGTACACTAAAGCCGGCAAGTGAACTGGTTGGATTATTTTTGCAGTTGGTGATGCCCTGGACGGAACCCCTTCTGAAAACTCCATGAAAGAGGCCTAAGTTGTTAGGTTTCTCGTTGTAGGCTGCTT
>CAYPJB010000028.1:0-19920 GCA_964410845.1 uncultured Bacteroidales bacterium
CAAGAACAACAAGCAGTGGAAGGGGCGGCCGTTAGAGGAAGAAACTGTCAGCCGCTTCCACAAGACGGTCAAGCAGTTGGGCATTAAGTGTACTGTTTCTCACGCTTCGTACCTGATCAACCTGGCAACCAGGAACTCTGAGCTTTGGCAGAAATCCGTTGCTGCACTTATTGATGAACTCGACCGGGCTAATCGTCTGAAACTCGATTACCTCGTCGTTCATCCAGGAACGGCCAGTGATGCCGACGAATCGACCGCCCTCAAACTGGTGGCCCAGGCCGTGGACGAGGCACTAGCTGTTGTCCCGAAGTTGAAGACGATGCTGCTTCTGGAAACAACAGCTGGGCAGGGGAAGAGCATAGGGCATGAGTTCAGGCAGCTAGGTGCCATTCTGCAACTGGCCAAGAAGGGAAAGAAAGCAGGGGTATGCGTTGATACCTGCCATATCTTCGCTGCTGGCTACGCTTTGTCTCCCATCACAGATTACCAGTGCACGATCAAGGAATTTGACGATGCTATTGGTCTGGATCGTCTGAAGATGCTGCATGTCAATGATAGCGTCAAAGGCTTGGGCAGCAGGGTGGATCGTCATGCAGCTTTGGGCCAGGGGGCTATCGGTGTGGAAGGGTTGCAACACATTCTAAGCGACAAGCGATTCGATGGTCTGCCAATGATTCTGGAGACCCCCAAGGGTACTTCTCCCGGCGGGGAGGAGTGGGATGCCATCAATATGAGGGAATTACGCCGATTGGCATCTTTACGATCTTAACACGATCTTCACAATTCGCTCCCTGAATCCTACGCATCGTTTCGGATAATAGTTCTAAGTACTAGTTTGCCTACCACTTGGGACGTTTATGGAGTCCAAGACTCCGACATTCTCCGGTTATCAACGTCAGCGGAAGACCAGATTCTCCGTGCGCTTTGGTGAAATCTCCTCAAGGCTGCTCATTACGTTGGGTGGCGTCGGGACGATTATTGCCATCGTTCTGGTTTGCGTGTTCCTGGTCTGGGTGGCATTGCCACTTTTCTACAACGCTCAAACCATACCCAAGGCCACGCAGCAAATCACCTGGAAAGTGCCTCCGCTCCTTCAGGGTGTCGACAACGAACAGCATCTGGGCTGGGTACTACTGGGCGATGGCAAATTGATCAGCTACCGTCTCGATACGGGTGAAACCATCAGCAGCAATGCTGTTCTTGCAGGCCCTGCCATCTCAGCCATCTCGCCACCCAGCAGATACGATCAACTCATTGTTGGTTTCACTGATGGCACCATTCGGTTAGGAAAGATCAAGGTTGTCTCCGAGGTTCTGAATGAAGCCAGCGTTTCTGCAGAGCTTCGATCGTTGACAGCTGGTGCCGGCAAAGCCGTGGAAGAGAAACTCGTTGTGCGCCAGGGTAGTGGTGCACTCATCAGCATGAAAGTCAATGCCAGCTTTGATGCCCCGATTACCGTGGCGGCAGGAAAGGCGATCCGTGCTGTCGATATTTCTATTCGTCCCAGCGGGCCCATTCTGTGTTCGCTGGCGAGCGATGGAATCCTTCGGATTAATGAAGTAACTGAAACCAAAAATCTGATTACCGGCAAGGTGAAGCGTGAACTGTCCGGTGGTGAGTATTCGCTTCCCAGCAAGGAGAAATTGCCTGAACGGGCATTGCTCAACGGCGTGGGAGATAGCGTGTACCTCATCTGGAACGATGGCAAACTGAAACGCATCAGCACTCGGAAGATGGATTCCCCCGCGCTGGTGGAAGAGGTACAGCTCACTGCAACCGGCGTCACGGTGACGGCAGTGCAGTTCATGATTGGCAAAGCAACGCTTCTCGTGGGCGACAGTGCAGGTGGAGTGACTGCCTGGTTCCGCACTCGCCCCAAAGATTATACCCAGGGTGATGCCAGTCAGTTGCAGGCTGCACATCATCTGCCTGCTGGTTCAGGTCCTGTTACTTCGCTGGCAGCCTCCGAACGATCGCGAGTGATGGCTGCAGGCTATCAGGATGGTTCGATTGCTGTGTATTATGTCAGCAATGAACTGAAGTTGGCTGACCTCAAAATTGAAAAGGATACACGATTACAAACGCTGTTCATCGCACCCAAAGAAGATGGATTGTATGCATGCACAGACAAGGGCCAGATGTCATGGACGTTGCAACTGGGGCACCCTGAAGTGTCGTATCGGTCGCTGATTCGCCCCATCTGGTATGAAAGCAATCTTGCCCCTGCTCACGTCTGGCAATCGTCCAGCGGCGATGACGCGTTCGAACCGAAGTTCGGTTTGTGGCCACTGATATTCGGTACGCTGAAAGCCACGTTGTACTCGCTGATCATTGCTGTGCCACTTGCTCTATGTGCTGCGGTCTACTCCCGTGAGTTTCTGCATCCCAAAGCACGATCGGTGGTCAAGCCCACAATTGAAGTCATGGCCAGCCTGCCCAGTGTGGTGCTGGGCTTCCTGGGGGCTCTGGTGATAGCGCCGTTGGTTGAATACAACATCGCCAGTTTTATGACATGTCTGGTCATGGTGCCGATCGGTCTCACTTTCGCAGGCTATCTCTGGCATGTGATGCCGCAGAAGTGGCAGCGGTTGCTGATGGGCCAGCGGATTCTCTTTATCTTCCTGGTCATGCCCGTCACACTGTACCTGGCGGTAACGCTGGCGCCACACTTTGAACGCTGGCTCTTCGCCGGCTCCTTCCGCAGCTGGTTAACTAGCTACCCCGAAGTGCCCGGAGTCAGGCAGCGTGGTGAGAATGGTGCCAGTGGCTGGTTCCTGCTCCTTCTGCCTGTTTCCGCCATTATGTGTGTGATTGCGATGGCGAACTACATCAACCCTGTCGTACGTCGAATCTCCAGGCGAATCAGTGCGTCTCGCGAAGCCTATTTGAATCTCGCCAAGTTCATGCTTTGCATTGTCTGGATTTTGGCGTTGGCTTGGCTGATGGGCTACTGCCTGCAAGTGTTGGGGCTGGATCCACGCACGAGCTTCTTTGGCGTGTACGACCAGAAGAATGCTCTTGTCGTCGGATTGATGATGGGTTTTGCGATCATTCCGATCATCTACACCTTGGCAGAAGACGCCTTGTCCTCTGTGCCGGATCATCTTCGCTCGGCATCACTCGGCTGCGGAGCAACAACCTGGCAGACCGCTTCCCGCATTGTGATGCCGACCGCTCTCGGTGGTATCTTTTCGGCGGTGATGGTGGGGCTGGGCCGTGCCGTCGGTGAAACCATGATCGTCCTGATGGCTGGTGGCAACGTACCAGTGATGGATTTGAACATCTTCAACGGCTTCCGCACCCTTTCCGCCAATATCGCTGTCGAACTGCCTGAAGCTGTGCAGGGCAGCACGCACTATCGAACGCTCTTTCTGGCTGCACTGACACTCTTCGTGTTTACGTTCGTGCTGAACACGATCGCGGAGTCCCTTCGGCAACGCTTCCGCAAGAGGGCTTTCGAACTATGAGCATGCACTCGCGGAATATTGAAAGTTCAGCGACCTTGCCGATCCTCAGCACGCCGACGAGCCGACGTTCTGGTTCGCTGCGGACATCCCAGTTGGCCTATGGTCAGCCCTGGGTCTGGCTCTTTGGTGGCACACTGATTATCTGCCTGACGATGATTGTCGGCCTGCTGTATCTGATCTTCCGGAACGGCTTGCCTACCTTCTGGCCCAAGCCCATTGTCGCCATCACAACGCTGGATGACAAAAAATGGATGGGGGAAATGGTACGTGATGATGAGTATCTGCCCGATGCCACGGCACTCAGTAAGCTATCGCCCATCGTGAAAGCTGCTGCGGAGAAACGACTTGCTGAGCAACAGGGGAAAGCAAAGCGGGAACTCATCAAGGTTGGCAACTTCGAATTGACACAGACACACCATCGCTGGGTGAGTGATTACGAGATCAGCAAAACCGAATATCCAGAATGGGCGCTTCTTGTGGAGCGTGGCGAAAACCTGGGGCGATTCTACGGCATCCTTCAGGAATTCGTTCAGGATGGCCAGGTGGTAAGCCAGTCGCCTGGAACTGCCTGGGAAAAGTATCAGGCCAGTCAGGACAGCATTCACCAGCTTGTCAAACAGATGGAGAAGTTGAGTAAACATGACATTGGCAATATCACCCATCGTAAGCATCAGTTCGAAGTAACAGCTGCTGAGCAGGAGATTCGTTATGGCAAAGACTCCGCTCAACATCAAGCTGCCATCGCTCGATTGGCGGAAGTGACCAGGCAGACGCAGATCGAGCAGGATCGCATCAATGAGCAGATCAACGAGCTGCAGAAGCAGTCTCGTCAATATGCCATCAAGTTGACAACCTTTGATGGAATAGCGAAGGAGATCAACCTGGCGGAAATCGTCAGGGCCTATCCTGCCAACCAGTTGACCCTGGGGCAGAAATGGAGTGTCTATCTCAGTCGCTGGGGAGAATTCATTGCTGAAGATCCCCGCAATTCCAACACGGAAGGCGGTGTATTCCCCTGTATCTGGGGCACACTGGCGATGACCGTCATCATGACGCTTTTTGTTGTTCCCTTCGGAGTGCTGGCAGCTCTCTATCTGCGTGAGTACGCCAAGCCTGGCCTGCTTGTCAGCACTATACGCATCGCTGTCAATAATCTGGCAGGTGTCCCGAGCATCGTCTTTGGCGTCTTCGGGCTGGGTTTCTTTTGCTACTTCCTGGGGGGGACCATCGACCAGTTGCTGTACCCGGCCAGCAAGCAGTTCGGGCCGACATTTGGTACCGGTGGTATTCTCTGGGCTTCGCTCACACTGGCATTGCTCACGGTTCCCGTGGTGATCGTCGCCACGGAAGAAGCGCTGGCGGCAGTGCCTCGTTCGATGCGTGAAGGTTCGTATGCATGTGGGGCCAGCAAGTGGCAAACCATCTGGCGGATTGTGTTGCCTCGTGCCATGCCCGGGATTCTGACGGGGACGATTCTTGCGATGGCCCGTGGTGCAGGCGAAGTCGCCCCGATGATGCTCGTGGGCGCCATGAAGACCGCACCAGCTCTGCCAGTGGATGCTGTTTTTCCTTATGTTCACCTGGAACGCAGCTTCATGCACCTGGGATTCCACATCTATGATGTCGGCTTCCAGAGCCCGGATAGCGAAGCGGCCAAGCCGATGGTCTTCACTACTACGCTGCTTTTGATTATGCTTATCGCACTGCTGAACCTTTCAGCGATGTGGTTGCGAAACAGGCTGCGAAAGAAGTATCTGGTGAGTGCCTTCTAGAGATCACTATGTCTACGACGATTCAGCCTCCCCCTGCCAAGCCTTCAGTCTCCAGTACGAAGATCGCGACTGGTCGTATCCAGGCTATTGTCAATGGCGAGAAGATCAGCACTGTCTTCCACCCCGAACTCCAGAAGGAAGAGATTGTTCTTAACATTGACAATTTCAATCTGTACTACGGTGAAAAACAGGCGCTACACGATATTACGCTAGGAATCCCCCGTGGTAAGATCACAGCGCTGATTGGGCCGTCAGGGTGCGGCAAATCGACGTTGCTTCGCTCGGTGAATCGTCTTAATGATCTCATTGCCAGCGTGCGTGTCGAAGGAGACATGCGTCTCAATGGCGATTCGGTCTTTCATCGTTCAGTGGATGTTATCGAGCTGCGCAAACGGATGGGAATGGTCTTTCAGAAACCCAATCCCTTCCCCATGAGCATTTTCGAGAATGTCGTCTATCCACTTCGAATAGATGGCGAACGCAACAAGAA
This sequence comes from uncultured Bacteroidales bacterium, assembly GCA_964410845.1. Lineage (GTDB taxonomy): Bacteria > Planctomycetota > Planctomycetia > Gemmatales > HRBIN36 > JAEUIE01. The sequence continues at coordinate 5,730 of CAYPJB010000028.1, forward strand.
AGTGCTTGAAGAGGTATGTGAAAAGAGCCTGAAAGGTGCAGCTCTCTGGAACGAAGTCAAGGATCGCCTACACGAAAGTGGATTGGCACTGTCCGGCGGCCAGCAGCAGAGACTCTGCATTGCCCGGGCCATCGCTGCTGATCCCGAGGTGCTGCTGCTGGATGAACCCTGTTCCGCTCTCGATCCCATAGCCACGATCAAGATCGAAGACCTGATGCAGCAACTGCGAGGTCATTACACCATCCTGATTGTCACCCACAACATGCACCAGGCTGCCCGCACCAGCGATTACACTGCCTTCATGTACATGGGCCGGGTTATTGAATATGGTGTAACCAGTCGAATCTTCACCACGCCGCTGGTTGGTGACACCAACGACTACATCACAGGGAGATTTGGTTAGCGAAGAGTAGGAGACAGGGAAATTGCAGTACAATGGCTGAATGCATCAGCTTTGAGAATTGCTACTCCCAACTCCCTATTCCCTACTCTCCAATACGTATGACTCACACTGCTCGCCCGTTTGTATTGCACGAAGCCACGTATCGTCAGACGAAAGACTGGAAGCCCACCCTCGCCATTCTTCCCTGGGGTGCCACGGAGGCCCACAATTGGCACTTGCCCCATGGCACCGATACCATTGAAGCGACGGCATTGGCAGAGCAGGCTGCAGCCCTTGCGGCGGAATCGAACGCTCACTGTGTGGTGCTGCCCACCGTGCCGTTCGGCAACAACAATACCCAGCTCACGCAAACGGCTACGATCACAATGCGAACGCGAACTCAGCTGGCGGTGCTGTTTGATGTTGCAGATAGTCTCGTCAAGCAAGGGATCCGGAAACTGGTACTCCTCAACTTTCACGGGGGCAATGATTTCAAGGCGATCATCCGTGATGTGATGCTGGACGTTCCCATCTTCATCGTGCTGGTCAACGGCTATCAACTGGCAGCCAGCGAACTGAAGCATCACCTCGACGATCCACGCACGGGGCACGCAGATGAATTCGAAACCTCGTTGCTGCTTTACCTGGCACCTCACCTCGTCGCACCGCTTGAAACCGCTGGTCCAGGCAGCACCACTCCTAGTGCTTTGCCCGTTCTCACCAGTACACCTGGGACCTGGTGTCCTCGTGACTGGGAAATGCTGACCGCTGATACAGGCGATGGCAACCCGAAGGCTGCCACCGCAGAGAAAGGCAAGGTCGTGCTGAAGATCATGGTGGAACGATTAGCTAGCCTGCTCGTTGAACTGGCGAACGCCCAGGAAGGGCAGTTCCCTTACATCATTCGGCGCTGGGATCAGTGAATTAGACGTTCCGCCAGACGTCGCTGCGTTTTTCTTCTTCCTTCCACTTGGCAGGTCGGCTCGATTGTTTGACTGCTTTGCGAACTTTGTCTTGCTCTGCTTCGAGTGCTTTCAGCGAGCGTTGCTTGGTGGATTTCTTCTTCTGGGGTGGGCTGTGGATTCGTCGAGGTTTGCTCGATAGCTCTTCACCAGCCTCAGGAAGAACCTGCTCACCCTTGACACGCCACATGAAGCGGATGGGTACTTCGGTAAATGGCAACTCATCACGCATGGCTTTGATGAGATAGCGCAGATACGATTCGGAGATGGCATCCCGAACATTCGTGAAGAGAATCATAGTAGGCGGACAGATTTCGGTCTGGGTGGCATAGTAGATTTTGGGAATCTTGCCATGCCGCATGGCTGGTGGTTTTCTCTCGATGGCCCGACGCAGTACATCATTGAGCTTGGCTGTACTGACTCGTGCCTGAGCCTGTTTGTGCAGTGATTGTGCGAGATTCAGTACTTTCTGCACATTCTTCTGATTCATCGCTGTCGTGAATGCGATTGGTACGTGTTCCAGGGCAGGGAAAGTCTTGCGAAGGTAGTCGCCCCACTCCCCGGTCATCTTGCCTTCTTTCTTGAGAAGGTCCCACTTGTTGACTACGAAGATAGCAGGCTTGTGATTTTCCACGATGTACGAGACCAGTTGCTTGTCAACGATGCTGGTTGTCTGTTCTGCATCAAAGAAGAGGAGTACGACATCGGCCCGGCGAATGGACCGCTCTGCCCGGGCCAGGCTGTAGAACTCAATACTGTCAGCAACACTGGCTTTGCGTCTGACGCCTGCAGTATCGATAGCGATGATCGCTTTTCCATCCCGTTCAATACGAACGTCGATGCTGTCGCGGGTGGTACCTGCCACTTCGCTGACGATGACCCGGTCTTCGTTGGCGAGAGCGTTGATGAAAGTGCTCTTGCCGACATTGCGACGACCAACGATGGCGATCTTGAGTTCAGCGTCTTTCGGTGCTTTAAGGTCGTCCCAGTCCTTGGGCAATGCATCACGGATGGCTTCGAGCAAGTCCTCTCGGCCTCGCCCCTGGTGGGCGCTGACCATCAGGAATGGTTCGTACCCGAACTGGCGAAATTCCTGGGCGTTGCTTTCGAACTTATCGACATCGCATTTATTCACAACCATCAGGACCGGCTTCTTCACCAGTCGTAACTTTTTGGCTACCAGTTCATCGAGAGGCATTACGCCATCACGGGCGTCGGCCACAAACAGAACGACGGCAGCTTCCTCGATGGCCACCGCGATCTGCTTCTCGACGTCTTCCGTCAAGTCATCGCGATCGATGATCCCCATTCCACCGGTATCGATGAGATCGATCCAGCAGTTCTCTGCCAGTTCAATGGGTGTGCTGAGACGGTCGCGGGTGACGCCGGGGGTAGGTTCAACGATGCTGATACGAATGCCGGCCAGCCAGTTGAAGAGCGACGACTTGCCCACATTGGGCCGACCAACAATTGCTACTTTAGGTAAGGACATGGCCTGCTTACAGTGAATAGTATTCCGTGGTGCCAGCCTGACATACTAACAAGCGATATCTCGTACTGACGAGTATCTACAATGATGAAGTGGTGCTGGTACCGTTTATCTTAAGATATGAATACGGCACGGGAATCACACGGGTGACGCAAGGATAGAGGGTGATGCAGATATGAACTCGCAAGAGCCTTCGACAAGCCTGACCAGCAGTTACGTCGCCCGGCCCCGTCGAGGTATGCCGCTGTCTGGAATGGCGCTGACGCTTTTACTGGGCTGTATGTTAGCCATGGGGCTGTGGATCAGCGAGAAACCCAGGGAGGGGGTTCGGCCTGATTTGAACAGCACAGGACCTGTGATACGGCATCATGATGCCCGCTTATCGGTAAAGCAGACAGGCCTTGTCAAGGCACCTCTGGTCAAAGAAGCATCCGCCCTGATCAAGAGCATGAAGCATCCTGGATTGTTTTACACTCTCTGTGATGCCAAGAACCCGCCGTATCTGTTCGCCATCGATGAAACGGGTAAATTGCACGCCACCTTGCAATTGGCAGGTGTCACGAATGTTGACTGGGAAGCTCTCGCCAGTGATGAACAGGGTAATCTCTACATTGGAGATGTCGGCAATAATCAATTGCGATTGAAGCAGCGTACCATCTACCGGGTGACAGAACCGGACAAGTTCACCAGCGGGAAGCCGCACGTGCCTCAGACTGTCCCTGTTACAGGAACCTGGCATTACACTTTCTCAGGCAAGCCTTTTGATGCAGAATCCCTGCTGATAGCTGATGATCATTTCTGGATAATCTCCAAGGCTCGAGTGCTCGGAAATACCAGACTCTACAGCTTGCCCATGGCAGGTGAAGGAAAATCAGCAGTCATTCACGAGGTGGGGAAACTGCCAAAGGAACTGCTGATGGTGACGGATGCAAGTTTGTCATTGGATCGTACCGAAGTGGCACTATTGAGCAACTTTCATGCAGCCATCTTTCCGCTGGTGAATGGCCAAATCAAAGATATGACTACAGCAGAGCCAACGTATTATGAGTTCGACCTCTACAAAGCGGAAGGGTGCTGTTGGGATGGTAATGATTTGCGCATGATTTCAGAGGACAGGAAGATCTACAAGCTTCCGATACATTCCAGCCAGAAGCGATAGTGCGGCAGTTGTAATGGACTATAGATAGCAAACGAAAACAGCCACGAGAAACCTCGTGGCTGTTGATTGAATCGAAGCGAATGGATTAACGCTTGGAGAACTGGAAGCTGCGGCGAGCACCCTTGCGGCCGTACTTCTTACGTTCCTTCATGCGGGCATCGCGGGTGAGGAGGCCAGCCTTGCGGAGGCGGCGGCTCACGGGGAGCACAGCTGGTGTCGCTGGAACTCCAGCAGCGCCTTCAGCTACTTCTGCCACTTCAGCTGGTGTTGCAGCATCACGATCTTCGCCTGGCTTGGTCAGCTTGAGGATCGCACGGGCCAGTCCCTGAGCAATGGCTCCAGCCTGACCGGTCGTGCCGCCGCCATGCACTTTGCAGTGCACATCGAGCTTCTTGATCATCTCGGAGACGCGGAGGGGCAATTGAGCCCGGCTGCTGTCTTTGGGAATGCGGAAGAATTCATCCACAGCACGTTCATTAACGGTGAACTTGCCTTTACCATCGGTGATACGAACACGGGCGACGGAGGTCTTACGACGGCCAGTTGCCCAGATGAAATTGTTCGGAATCGTCGCCATGTGCGTTCTAATCCTTGATCGTGACTGGAATTACCAGGCTGCTTCGGGGTTAAGATCAACAGGTTCCTGTGCCGCGTGTGGGTGGTTAGGCCCTGCGTAGATTTTAAGCTTGGTCAGCATGTGCCGGGCAATGTTGTTTTTAGGCAACATGCGGCGGACAGCTTCGCGAAGGACCATTTCAGGTCGCTTGGCGAGGATTTCCTTCACAGGTCGTACCTTACGGCCATCGGGATAGCCGGTGAAGTGCTGATAGACCTTCTGGTTCATTTTGTTGCCGCTGAACTTCACCTTTTCGCAGTTGGTGACGACGACGAAATCGCCTACGTCAATGTGCGGGGTGTATTCAGGACGGTGCTTGCCACAAAGAATGCGGGCAATCTTCACAGCCAGGCGGCCTACGATCTGGTCATTGGCATCAATATGGTGCCATTTCTGCTTCACGTCGCCGGGCTTGGCCAAGTAGCATTTCATGTCGAAATCCATCGAAAATCAGAGGGCGAGTGCAGTACACCCGCCCTACGAGAATCTCTCGTTTCTGGAGCTTGTTCGACTATCAATTTAGGGGGATCTGGGGCAGCGTCAAGAATGGCAGGTGGATTTTCAGGGATTCAGATGCCTATTTAATGAGAAAAGAGCCTGTTCGACAGAATCCTCAGGTTTCCAGCCAATCGTCTCAGTTAATCTGCGGACATCTACCTGCAACTTCATGGCTTCTGTTGATCGCATTCGGTTTGTGTCATGTTTTACTGTGATGGGTACTTTCGCCTTGGCAAGCATCTTGTCCAGGTACCATTTCATCGGATGACTGATGCCGCTGGCGACGTTATAGGCTTCTCCCGGCTTGCCTCGTTCCATTAACTGAATGAACGCAGAAACTACGTCCTGAATGGCGAGATAGTCTCGTTCGGCATCCAGATTGCCGACTTCAAGAATGGCAGGCTGCAGGGGCTGCTGTTCCAGGCGGGCGATACGGTACGCGAAACTGCCGAGTGCAGTGGTTTCCGGCAGTTGCGGCCCTACGTAGTTGAAGAGTCTGGCCCGAATTACTGGCAAGCCATGGCTGCGCCAATAGGTGTAACTGGCCAGGTCGGCAGCAGCTTTGCTGGCGGCGTAGATGGATGCCGGGTTCAGTGGTGTCGATTCTGAAATGGGGCCAGGATGTTCGCCATAGATGGAACCGGAACTGACGAAAAGAACACGCGGCTTGTGGGGGAGTTTGAGACTGGCTTCGTACAAGTTGAGCGTGGCGAGAAGATTATCGTTCCAGATGGTGAAGGGGTTGGCAGTCTTGTCACGTCCGCCGATGTTGCCAGCCGCATGATAGATCTGCTGAGGATTCAACTGCCCAATCAAGGCGATGGTAGCTTCGGCATCAGACAGATCGAGTTGGTGATGAAGGTGCAATGCTTGGGTTGCACTGCGATAAGTGCCATGAACTTCGCTCTGTGGATTGCTGGAAAGATGACGAAAGAGATGCTGGCCGAGATAGCCACGAGCGCCAGTGATAAGGATGCGTTGCTTGGACACGATTGGAACGCAATTGAAAGAGTAGGGCAGTTCATCAGGGTAGGCATGCACAGCATGCCCTACATGGTTTACCCTCTATCATGAGTTCATGCAATCGGTACTGACCACGACAACCCTTGGTGATTCGCGCTGGCATCGGATGGATGCACGACTCAAACTCGTTGGTGTGCTGGTTAATATTGTCACATTGCCCTGGATTACCGAACTGTCACTCATCCTGATTGCTTTGGTTATCAGCCTGTTGTTTCTGACGATTGCATACATTCCTTTCCGGTGGTGGTTCGAGAGACTGTTCAGTGTTGCCGGGTTCCTGCTGCTATTTGTTGTGGTGTTGCCCTGGACGATTGGTTCAGCGGACTGGTACTGGGGCACTTCGCAGCGAGGAGTGTCATTAGCTTTGGGAATCTTCTGCAAGGGCCTGACTGCGACGGCTTGGGTTCTCTTTTTGACAGGTACGACAACCTTCGAACAACTGCTTCATGCCGCTTCACAGTTGGGACTGCCTCGGCCGATTTTGAGGGTGCTCATAGTCACCTGGCACTATGTTCAAGTCATGTACCACACCATTGAAGACTTCCGGGTGGCACTTCGGCTGCGTGGTTTCCGAAACCGTACCAGTTGGCGAACCTACCTGGCGATGACGAATGTTGTTGGCACCCTGTTTGTGCATGGTTATGACCGTACCGAACGGTTGGTGCAGGCCATGCACCTGCGGGGTTACCAGGGGAAAGTCGTCAGTCTGCATGCATCCAGGTGCACACTGGCGGATGTTGGCTGCATGTTGGCTATCGTTAGCGTCAATCTGGTATTATGTATCTTCGCAAATATTGCTCCGTAAGATAAATGGCACGTCGTGGCAACCGAATGAAGACCATAGACCGTATCGGAGCAGGGCGATGGAAACCATTATTGAACGATTGGCACATCCCTCAGTGTTGGTGCCCTTCTTTATCTTTGCATTTCCCGTGCTGATATGGGGCATCAAGGCTTCCGTCACAGGTGCTTCCAAAGCCCGTGCCATCGAAGCGGAAATCAATCTGAAACGAGAATTAGCAGCGCAGGGGCGTTCCGCTGAGGAAATCGAGCGCATCATGAATTGCCGAAGCCCGGCTGGAAAACTCGACGCCTAGATGTGGTGATAACTGGACAACAAATCTTCTGGGCCAGTAGTAGACAACCTATGCTAATTTGGCATGCATAATGGGTGCCATCGTTTCGCTGCGCTCAGCGTAACGATGCGGAGGCAGCGTGACAGAAAAAGCTTGATCGTCCACTACGAATTGCGTTGCACAATTCTTTGCATCATCTGATCGAGCGTGGCTGTTGCATCGTTGGCTGGGAGCAGTTTCAGAATATCACGGGCCTGGCGGACATATCGGTCGGCTTCGGCTTGTGCATAGCCAATGGAGCCAGATTCTGCCAGCAGGTAGCGTAAACGAGAGATGCCTCGTTCGCTGGGATTCTCGAGGATGTCGCGGGCTTCGTCGCTGAGGCGATTGCCTTGCTGGAGCAGGTGGATGAGAGGCAGCGTCAACTTCTTCTGAATGACATCGGTGCCTAGCGATTTGCCTGCTTCTTTTTCGTTGCCGACGAGGTCGAGCACGTCGTCAGCGACCTGGAAGGCGATGCCGAGATAGTTGCCAAAGCTCTTCATGGCTTCGACGATGCTCGGACTGGCGCCAGCATAGTGAGCGCCGAGTTCGCAACAGCATGCTGTTAATGCAGCAGTCTTGCCTGCGATGATGGAGTAGTAGTTGGCTTCGGTGAGGTTCAGGTTGCCCTGCTCACCAATCTGATGCAACTCGCCTTCGCAGACCTTATTGGTAGCTTCGCCGATGATGCGGCAGGCCAGGGCACTGCCCGTCTTGCTGGCGAGGTGAAAGGCATGGGTGAAGAGCATATCACCCAGAAGAACGCTGCTGGCATTCCCCCAGCGGGCATTGATGGTTGCCACATGGCGACGCAGATCGGCACTATCGAGGATATCATCATGCACCAGCGTGGCAGTGTGGATCATTTCCACTACAGCAGCCAGTATGGGATGTTCGGGTTGCAGTGTGCCGGAGGCTTTCGCTGTTAGCAGCAGCAGAGTCGGTCGCAGACGTTTGCCCCGGTAATGAGCCAGATGGGCGATCAGGTCTTTGACGTAGGGGGCTTTGGTATCGAGTTCTTCGTTGAAGATCTTCTCTGCCTGCATCAGTTCATTGGCGATGGGCAGATAGAAGAAGGAATCCGCACGCAGCTCGGGGGATGGGTGTGACCTGCCCGGCTGATGCACCTTGGCTTCGTGAGTGCTGGCCATGGGCATGCTCATGGGAGTTCCCTCAGTTCGCAACTTTCAGATTACATTGAAACTTTACGGCGAACGAAACTTGCTGTCAAGAGTGTCCCTTCTTCTCACAATCTTCTACTAGGCTTTTCTCGTCGCAAGTGAGCTGCCCTTGCAGACTTGACCCATTTTCGCTATTTCCCGCCAAGTCAGTGCGAAGCTTTGCCGATGGTGACGGGCAGTGCATCTCCGAGCGATGCAAGTGTATGCCGAGAGCCATCTTCTGAGTTGACCCTGCGCCGCCTGCCGAGAATACTTCAGTTGGTGGGAATTCTTGGATACCTAACTTGCGTACCTGGTGTAAGGCACTAACCCTGTTGACCGCGGGAACCACGATTGTGGGCTGCGGCCTCTTTCCCAAAGATTCGGGAAGCAGTGGTGCTGCACCAATCGCGCCTGACCGTTTGCCACCCGCTGCCGTGTCTACCAGCAGGCAGGCAGTGCTCGCAGGCCAGGTGATTGATACCTTCAATCAGCGAAAAGCTGGTGTCCAACTGACCATGCAGCCCGTTGATGGTGGCGAAGCAATTTCCGCCATTACCAATGACCAAGGCTACTTTACTGTCAGCAGTCTGCAGTCCGGGAAGCGTTACAAGATCACAGCCAAAGCGCAGAACGGCACGGTGCTCAGTACCGGGTTCACAGAAGCGATTCCACCCAATGTGGTCGTACTCATCAAACTGAACGATTCTCGCACCGAAGTGGATGGCAAGAGTGCTGGCATGTCGGGTTCTGTCGGTGGCAAACATAGCAGCATTGCCGGCAATGATGACTACTCGCCGACCTGGAGCCGAGGCAATCCTGCCAGTACCGGGCGTGGCGACAGGCTTGGCGCTGCACCGGATGTCACACAGCCACCACAAGCTCCGGTTACACCAGGTATCAATCCGAAATTGGGGAAGCCTGTCACTTCGGAGCCACCAGGTAGTGGCACTGTGCCCGTAAGACCTGAATATATTGCTGAAACCGGGGCACGCGTTTCGCCTCCGATCATGAATATCGCTGGCCCCAATGGCAATGCTCCCGGCGATAAGGCACCTGCATCGCGATCAGAGTATGGTGGAAGCAACCTCTTCGAGATCCCGCTAAGTGATCTTGATGGCAGACCTGCCAGGATTGCCGACTTTCGAGGCAGACTTACGCTGGTGGATATCTGGAATACCAATTGCATCCCCTGTCTGCAATCGATGCCTGAACTGATGAAGCTGCAGAAACAGTATCGTCACCAGGGTCTTGTCGTGATCGGTGTTGCAGTCAACGAGCAGGGAACCGCACAGGCAAAGGCTGATAAGATTCGCTGGCGAACCAACTCCAAGGGAATCGATTATCCTCTCTTGATGGAAGCGAACGACTCTTTCATGAAAGCTGTCAAAGCGGAGCAAGTGCCGACGTTGATTCTCGTGGATGATACCGGTCGAGAAATCTGGCGTCATACAGGCTTCAATCCTGATGTAAAAGCCCAGTTGGAACGTGAGTTGGGTTCACGTCTTCGATAACCAAAAAGTTGAAGCTTGGTCCATGTTGTCCCGTGAACTGGAATCACGGATGCCGTTCATTCGTATATTGGACTGCGTGATCTGAATGAGAGGTCTGCCGCATCGTCATGGTTCCACGCCTGTTGATAAGTGTCCGCAATGCTGCTGAAGCGAAAATAGCCTGCGAAGCTGGTGCAGACATTATTGATGTGAAGGAACCGGGCAGGGGCTCGTTGGGGCGGGCAGAGAATGCAGAGCTGCAAGCGATTGCTGCTGTGATTGGCAAGAGTTGTCCGCTCAGCGTCGCACTCGGAGAGTGGAATGAGTCTTTAGGGCCGAAGCCACTGCCAGCATCAACTGCATGGGTCAAGGTGGGGTGGTCACGCTCGCAGCGGGCATCCCACCTGGATTGGATCAGGCAGATGCATCGCTGGCAACCTGCTCGTTTGATCGGTGTGGTGTATGCCGATCATGTGCGAGTCCAGGCTCCGTCTTTTCAAAAGATACAGAGCTGGATGCGGCACTCGCCACAACAGTCATCCGGTATTTTGATTGATACGTGCATCAAGGATGGTCGTGGGTTGTTGCATTGGTATACGCTGCGTCAGCTTCGATACTATCGCCAGCAATGCCATCGCATGGGGCTATTCCTGGCGCTGGCAGGCTCTCTCGATCACCAATCCATTCGTTTACTCAATGCGCATGTGCAGCCTGATATCATCGCCGTCCGCGGGGCCGCTTGCGTGGGGCAGAGGCGGCAGGCTCAGATTCAAAAAGATCGAGTGCAATCTCTTGTAGCGTGCCTCCGGGGAGATTGACCAGCTTCCACTGCTTCACCTTCTTGATGGCTTTCGGGAAGTAGGCATCGACAATGCCTCGTTCAACCAGTGACTTCGCCAGTATCTTTCGTTTCGGCAATTCGCAAGCTTTGATGAGCAGCAGATCGGCATGATGTCGCGCGGCGAGATGGGCTGCGATACTATCGCTGCTGACATCCCAATTGTGCGGCAAATGATCCTTGGTTTTGTCATCGGCACGGAGGAAGGGTTCGACGACAAACCAGGGATAACGATCGGCTTGCCAGGCGAGTTCTGCTTCCTGCCAGGACGTGACAGCCACTGAATTGGGGAAAGTTTCACTCAGGCTACGGGTCAGATCGCCCATCAGCTTGATGCAGTGCCAGTGAGCTGCTGCCTCGGAATAAGGCGATTTCTCCCCAAGTTTCCGCAGGGCTTTCACGGCAGGTCCGCCGCCGGTGAGCAGTACCACCTGATGCTGCTTGAGCCCGTCCAACAGCGTTTGCAGTTCGCTTGCCACTGCTTTGAGGTGAAGTAAGCTTCCACCCAGTTTGATGACAAGTGGTCGTTGCTTCATCGTGCTTGCCTTTCCGCCAGGAGAGTCGCCACTGCATAGGCTGCCAGGGCGGTCGAAAGGTCTGGTCCAAGTTTACCCGTCATCGAGATGACTGTACCGAAACGATTACTGAAAGATGCGAGTGCTTCAGCCAGGTAACCTTCACCGGAGCCAGCCAGGATAATACTCTGCAAGGGTGACTGCGCGGAGAAAAATCGTTCGATCGAGCGATGCAGATTGGCTCGGAAGGCTGCCACAATCGCCTGGGCCAGATCGATAACAGAATCACGGCCCAACTCGTCTACATCGGAACAGAGCATTCGTGCCAGGCGTGTAGCGGCATGACGACTGGTGCGAGGCTGGCCATCAGCCGTTTCCCGGTCGCTTTCATCTTCCTTGCTTTGTTCGAGCACCAGTCTCGCATCATCCAGCGTGGCGAACCATTCTGCCGCCAGCGAAACAGGTCTACCATCCAGTTCATACTCTTGCAGGAGGTGGCAAACCGGTGTTCGACTGCAGCCCACGTAGACCAGCTCACCCTGCTTCAATCGATCCAGATCGGTTCTACTGCGAGTCTGAGGTTTACCGTGTGCGATGGCAATGAGATCGAAGGTAGTAGAGCCTAAATCGAAGAAACAGCCTGGCTCTTCACCAGCATAGCGGGTGGCATAGTTTGCTGAGGCCAGCCAGTTCGCCGACGCTACCGGGAGCGGATCTTCCAGCGAATGGTTGATGCTGGCCCATTTGCCATCGTTTCGCCAGACAAATACTGGTTGCTCACGAAAGACATTCTGTGCAGCCAGCAGGATGTGCCGGACACCTGCCGACCTGGTGGGGAAACAGTCGCACAGTTCGCCCGTCATGGTCAGGGCTATCGGTCCCTGATGAGGCAATCGAATCAATATTTCATGCAGTGCTCCAGTGAGCTTGTCAGACTGTTTCCAGAGCGGAAACGGCAGGGTACAGGACAAGCCCGTTGTCGTGGCTGCCTTGATATTCGCTCCACCGATATCCAGCCCCAGCACCTCTGGCATAATCGCTACCTTTCCCAGTACGGCAAGCTATCCTTGCACGTTCAGGTTCAGATGGTCAAGACAAAAGCACCCCGGTAACGGATAATAGCGGCATGAATATCATCGAAGGTCTGCTGCATAACGTGCCGGGCAAGTTTGCCATCGTGGCTGCTCGCTTCAATCAACTGATTGTCGATCGCCTGATCGAAGGAGCGGAAGACGCCCTCACCCGGCATGGCGTTTCGGATGATAAACTCGACCTCGTCTGGGTACCAGGTTCTTTTGAGCTGCCCCTGGTGGCCAAGCAACTTGCTGCCAAGCCGGAATATGCAGCAGTGATCTGCCTGGGCTGCGTGATTCAGGGCGAAACGGACCATTACGATTATGTATGTGGTCAGACTGCATCCGGGATAGCCCGTGTAGCCCTCGAAACAGGCAAGCCCATCATCTTCGGGGTGCTGACCTGTGATACCCTCGAACAGGCCATGAATCGTGCTGGTGGCAAGGCAGGTAACAAAGGCAGTGATGCTGCCCTGGCAGCGCTCGAAATGGTGAGCGTTCTCAAGCAGATTGAGTAAGACTCACTTTTGCTTCGTTGCTTTCGCTTCGATCTCTATCAGGCTTTTTTCGATTTGGGACAGGTTCGCTTCGTAGCTTTGTCGTAGCCTTTCGTTATCGGCTTGCTGCTTGGCGAGCTTATCCTGTAGTTCTGTCAGGTCAGAGGTTCCCCATTGCTCCTGGGCTTCCTTCTTGAGAAGTTCCAGGGCTTTCTCGGTTTCGCCGAGCCGTGTCTCAGCTGCTACTCGTTTGTCGTTCAGTTCCTGGTAACGCCGTCGCAGGTCGTCAATGGGTTGGCTTTTACTCGTCGTCGGTGGTGGCATGATTCAGCACTTGCTCCGCCAGGGAACGAATCTCGGACTGCACAGTTTCGGGAAAGGGAGACAGGTTGTTCTCCAGGAATGCCACGAGACCGGCTCCTGTATCAGTACGACGAGCCTGTAATTCTGCAAGGCCATGAATGAACGCAGAGGTGTTCTCAAAGAGTGGCAGACCATCGTTGTCGACAATGGCTTCGTGGAAAATCTCCTTGAAAGGACGATGAGGCACGTTGACATAGTCAATCGTCCAGTTCTTCTTACCAATGTCGACCTTCAGCAGCATGGGTTTGTGGTTTTTGCTGGCATCCGAACGACTGACGCGGGCGATACTGCCCGGGTTGAGCCAGCGAGTGGTTTCGAACTGATATTCCTCCAGTTGGCGATGGATGTGGCCATTGACCACAAGATTCGCGCCGCGAAGCAGCTTGGGTTCGATCTTGCCAAGTGGTCCTTGTGGGCCTTCGTAGCCGGGAAGTATCCAATCGTGGTGCGTCATCCAGAAGACGAGTTCCTGGGATGATTCACGGGTCACTTCATTCGGGCTATCCTGTCCCCAACTGGTGCCTGCCAGTTGAACCGCTTGGCCATTTATGGTGCCACGCCAGGGATCGGTGGGGCTGAGCAGGCGTAAGGCCCCGGCCTGGATCAGTACCATGAGCGAATCATTTTCGGTGAGTCGATTTTCCTGGCAATCATGGTTGCCATAGATGCAGACAACTTCGCGGCCATTCAGGAACTGAAGCAGTTCGCCGAGCAGCCAGTTGGCGTTATCGCGGGGCCAGTGGAAGACATCACCCAGAAGGGCAGGAAGCAGTTTCTTCTTCCTGGCGTAATCCAGACACCAGAAGAAATCCTTGAGTGATTCGCGTGGATAGTCGTCCTTGCGGAAGTCGAGAGTACGACTGGCCAAGTGAGCATCGCCGATGAAGAGGATACCCTGGTACTCAGCCATGAGGATGCCCCTCACTGAAGAGGTGATTCATCTGCCAGGGTTGGTTGCAGACAGGGCAGGTGGGATGCTGCTTGACATAGGTTTGGGTTTCGGTC
>CAYPJB010000029.1:0-19390 GCA_964410845.1 uncultured Bacteroidales bacterium
GAGACTTGACCAGACCATCGAGGCCACCTGTCAGTTCTTTCAAGATGTTATCCCGCCATGCAGCCATCTTCTTGATATCAAAGTTGGCTTTGCCACTGACAGAGATTCCCATCTTTTCCAGGTTTGCGATCTCGTGGTATTTTTCCGCAGCAGTAATCATTGCTTTGGAAGGAATGCAGCCGCGTAAGAGGCAGGTGCCGCCCAGACGCGAATCCTCTTCCACGAGGGCTACGTCCAGACCAAGGTCAGCAGCATGAAAAGCAGCCGCATACCCCCCTGGACCGCCACCTACCACTACCACATCTACCTGTTCTTTGAAGTCGCCGATGACCATGCAAGGTTCCTGTTAAACTGTTGATGAATTGACTTTGTCTTGAGCCGAGAAAGTTAAGCATCCATCAGCAGCAACAGCGGATTCTCCAGATACTCTTTCACCGCATTCACAAATCGTGCGGCGAGCGCTCCATCGATCAGGCGATGATCGAATGTCAAGCAGAGTGGCATCATCTTCTTGGCAATGACAGTCTTGCCATCCTTGTCAAATGCCAGTCGTTCCTGTGTTCGGCCAAGGCCCAGGATTGCCACTTCGGGCCAGTTGATGACGGGAGTAAAGCTGAGACCACCGATCACGCCAATATTGGTAATGGTGAAAGTACCACCTTGCATTTGTTCACGCTGAATCTTGCCGGTGCGGGCTGCTTCCGCCAGCGAGACGATCTCGGTCGCCAATTCGCTGATGGGGCGATGGTCGGCATGACGAAGTACGGGAACCAGCAAGCCAGATGGTGAATCGACAGCGATGCCAATGTGATAGTACTTCTTGTAAACGACTTCCTGCTTGTCGTCGTCGTAACTGGCATTGAAATCGGGGAATCGCTGGAGGGCAGCGGCACAAGCCTTGGCTACTACTGCCAGGCTGGTAAGCTTGATGCCACGTTCCTTAGTAATATCTTTGGCATCCACTCGGAATTGTTCCAGAGCAGTGATGTCAGCTTCGTCTGTATAGGTGACCGCTGCTGTCACTTGTGAAGAGAGAGTCATCGCCTGCACAATACGGCGACGGATCGGTGAAGCTGGCTTGCGTTCCGATTCTCCAAAACGACTGAAGTCGGGGAGCATCGGACGCGGGAATGTCAGACCGCTGCCTTCGCCACCCTGGGTAGCGATGGGAGCCATCAAGTCATCCATCGCCCGCCCGCCGCCACTGACGAAAGAGAGCACATCTTCTTGGGTAATGCGACCACCAGGACCTGTACCACGAACGTTCTTGAGATCAACGTCTTTCTCACGTGCCAGCTTGCGAGTGGCTGGCGCAGCCAGGATCGTTGAGGGGTTCAGTACTGCAGCGGCAGCTGGCAAGGTTCGTTGCGGTGCCGATGGAGCAGCGGTAGCAGGAGCGATCTTAGCGACAGGTGCAGCCGGTGCAGGTGCAGCTTTGGCGGCAACAGGTGCAGGCTTTGCTGGTGCTGGTGCAGCTTTGGCAGCTGCTGGAGCAGGCTTGGCGGGGGCTGGTTTCGCTGGAGCCTTGGCAGCTGGCGCTGCAGCGCCCTCTGCTTCCACGGTCATAATGACCTTGCCCACAGGAATCACATCACCTGGCTTGTAGTGCAGCTTGGTGACCTTGCCTGCAAAAGGGCTAGGCAATTCGGTGGTAGCCTTATCGGTCTCGACTTCCGCGATGGCTTGCTCCGCAGCGACGTTATCCCCTTCCTTCACTTTCCACCCTACGAGGGTGCCTTCTTTAAGTCCTTCGCCCAGATCGGGGAGCTTGAATTCTTTCGCAGCCATGACGGTATCTCGCGGTTCGTTGTGCAGGTGTCCATCTATTGTGATAGGGACGTGACGAACGGGTTCAAGCTTCACAACCCATTGACTGAGATGATTTTGATGCACTTGGCTGTTTCATTGAATTCTGAACTAACCTGGCACTTTTGTTAGTGATTTGTCCCCCTTACTCGTCTAAAGAGATGGAGAGACCAATCGGATGACCAAGGAGCATCCATGACGGACGGCGAATTAGTCCGTCGAGCCCAGGCGGGGCAATCAGAAGCGCTCACGGAACTGGTGCACCGTTGGGCGGGGAAAGTACTTGCGCTGTGCCATGTGCAATTACGTCGACCAGAAGTTGCTCAGGACCTTGCTCAGGAAACGCTTCTCAAAGGCATTAAGAACTTGGGCACCTTGAAGCAGCCCGATCAATTCGGGCCCTGGTTGCGGAGTATCGCCAAGCGGGCATGCCTCGATTGGCTCAAAGCCAAAGCACAAACCACGGTGCCATTCAGCGTGCTGCCCATGCTTACCATCGAAGAGCACTACGCAGCAACCAATGGAAAACTCGACGATGCTCATGACCATGATGAACTGGCGCTTGCCATGGGGGATTTGCCGGAGGAGTACCGGGAAGTGATTCTGCTCTACTACTACCAGAAAACCACCTATCAGGAGATGGCTTCTGTCCTCGGTGTTTCGGTGGCGACCATCAATCTGCGACTGACTCGAGCTCGTCAGATGCTTCGTGAACGACTGATCCCGGAGGAGTCCAGATTATGACCTGCGACTCATACGAACTGAAGATCAATGCCTGGATCGATGGTGAACTGCCATTCGAGGAATATCGTGACTTGCAGGTGCATTTGGCAAACTGCCCCCAGTGTAAGCAGTTGGAGCACGAACTCCGAGCCGTCCACAAACAGTTGGAAACACATCTCGAACCAATGCATCAACAGGCAGCTAAACTGGTCGTCTCTACCCTTCAGGAATTGTCTCAGCAGCCTATCATCATCGCGCGGCCATCTATGTTGCGATCAAGCTGGTTGGCAATTAGTGCGGCAGCAGCCGGCTTTCTCCTGGCCTGGCTGATGCTGCCACGTGGGATCGACATGCCACAGCATGAAGTTAAACAAGAGATAGTAAAATCCCTTCCGAAACAGCCTCTATTGCAACTGACCATCGCCAGCGGTGTTGTCGAAGAGCTCAACCCATCGGGAGAATGGCGTGCTCTCTCCACTGGTGGCTACGTGCAATGTGGCGTGCCCGTTCGAACTCCAACTGGGAGCAGGTGTGAATTTCGTACGCCGGAAGGTTCGGAGGTTCGCCTCAATCATGAAACACAAGTAGTGTTCGATACTCCACGACAGTTAAAAGTCTCGACCGGCCAGGTATGGTCAACCGTCGTCAAAGCCAGCACCCCTTACACCGTGCAAGCCGCCGACACCCTCATCACAGCAGTAGGCACCCAGTTTGATGTTTCTACCTCGTCGAAAGGCACGAAGCTGTGTGTCCTTGAAGGTGCCACCCGAGTGGAACGGGACGGACAGAAGACCACGGTTTCGTCAGGCCAGGAATGGACATGTCAAGGCAACAAGGAATCGCATAACGATCGCGACAGCTATCAACTTCTGCAAGCAACCAATTGGGTACACGAAATACTCTTGCTTAAAGGCCGTGATCATCCCGAACTGCAACGCCGCATCAATGACATTATGGCAAGCATTGGTCGTACCAAGATGGATTACCTTGTTGAAGAAGAAATAAGAGTACTAGGTGATCATGCAGTCATACCGCTCACCCGCTATCTGCAATCGGCAAAACCGAGTGAAACGGACCGTCGCCGAAAGGCTGCCCGATTGCTGGCTGACATTGCCCAGCCTCGTTCCATTGGTGAATTGATCACCCTGTTGACTGATGAAGATCCGAACGTTCGGGCCAGTATAGCCCTCGGCCTCAAACGTCTTACCGGCCAGGAACTCGGCTACACAACCCAGGCCTGGAGTAACAATTCGCCGATGGGATGCCAACTCATGCAGGAACGCTGGTTGACATGGTGGAAAGAAAACCAGTATCGCTGTACATCTGATAAAATTCCTCTTCGTTAGTAACTGTATCTCATCGCTCGTCTCAGTGGTATCAACTTACCACGTGGAGATAGCGATGTTGCGAATCACACTACTGCTGTTACTGGCAGCGATACCAGTTTCGCTGCGGGCTCAGACTCAATCACCCACGCCGGGAACCTTCATCGTTCACGAATGGGGCACCTTCCTCAGCGTGCAAGGCTCCGATGGTAAAACTATTGGTGGCATGGTCGAATCGGATGAACCTCTGCCTGGGTTTGTCATCACCCGCTCGCAGAACGGAGCCGATCGCTCTTATGCTCGCCGTAACATTCTGAGCAAGATGGAAACGCCTGTCACTTATTTTTACACTGATCGGCCTCGATTTGTGCAGTTCGAAGCGAAGATGCCCAAGGGGTTGCTCACCCACTGGTATCCAGGCATCACCAGCATGCTTCCCGAGTTCAAGCAAGGTGAAACACTCAAACCTGAGCTAGGATCCTCGATCAACTTCGGTAGATTCCGAGTGGAACCAGAAAGTACATTTGCCAAGTCGTTCAATCGTGTACCGAATTTGCCAACCGTGCCTGCTAATGATCCCTGGCTCAGTATGCGGCAGCCAGATTCTGCCATCGTTTCGTTCGCCACAGGCAATACAAGCAAGCGAGAAGAGGAAAAGTTTCTCTTTTACCGTGGCCTAGGGGCCTTTCAGTTGCCATTGCATGTGAAGTCAACTGGTCAGGATGCAACTCTCCAACTCGACTTTAAGAATGATGCTAAGCATCCACTTACAGGTATGTTTCTCATTGATGTATGTGAGAACAAAATTCGATGGAGTGAACTGTCACCCATGGTTAGTGACGGTGCGCTGACTGTGATACCTGAGAAACTATTCACCCCTGCACTACCTTTGGAGATTGGTGTTCCTCTAGCCAAACAAGCTGTTGCGCGGGCATTGGTGCAGACGGGGCTGTACCCCAAAGAAGCACAGGGTATGGTCGATCATTGGCAACGAAGTTACTTCACTACCGCTGGCATGCGTGTGCTCTTTATCCTGCCTCGAGAATTGACAGATGAGTACATCCCTATCTCGATGTTACCCAAACCAACCGAACTCGTTCGTACGATGGTAGGCCGAATCGAAATATTCACCCCCTATGCCGAACGCCTTCTGCTCCGATGCATGGAAAAAGTCCAGAATGGCAGCATGAGCCGAGTTGAGCTTGATGCCCACCTCGCCCAATACGGTCGATTCCGTGAAGCGATCTTAAGGCGAGTCATGATGATGCAGGTATCGACAACCATCAAAACTCAGGCTGAGAGCCTGCTGAACGAACTGTTGACGATGAAAGTGTCAGATAAAAAGTGATCGAAGCTGTTCTGCCTCAAAATGCAAAGAGAGGCTGACGTTTTAGAACGACAACCTCTCTCTAGTTTGTTGGCAAGATTATCTGTCATTCCTTCTGTACGGTTTGATCACTCTCACCAAGGCTGTTGTTAGAAGGGCTATCAAGTATGTGATCGTAAGGTGCTTCCAGAATGGGAATGGGGAATTCGCAGGATACTAGCGGTTCTCCTGCTTTCACACTGACAGGTTGAATGGTCACCTTGAAACGAAAGGCGCCAATCGTGAGTTCATCGTCTGCTTTGAGTCGGCCTTCGGTTACCACATTGCCATTGATGCGGGTGCCATTCGTACTGTCGAGGTCGCGGACACAAAGGGCACTGTTACCAGTCTCGTCGTCTACTTCTGCTACACAGCAATGCTTTCTGGAAACCTTGGAGGAACGTATCTGGACATCGCATTCCGGGTGTCTGCCGATCAGAATAATCGGACGATCCACGATAATGGTTGGTAGGGAATCGGTGGCATCCAGCGGTACGAGGCGAATGAGCATGGGCGAAGTGTCGTACTCGGTGGCTAGAGATCCCAGGGCTGACGAGGACGCTGTTGCCCCATTGCACCCGAGGCATCCTTGGCAAACTGAAAGATCCCTACTCCGCCGACTGCCACAATAATGCACCCCATGACAATGAGGTTGCGTTCACGTCGAGCTGCCTGTTCTTCCGGTGAAACAACTGTTTCACATGAGCCGTCCCGTCAACTTGCGAAGGCGGGAGTGGCTGCAGGAATAGTTAAAGCCAGCAGTGACAGAATGTAGAAGCGGCGAAAGTTCTTCAGCATCGTTCAACTCCTTATTGAGTCTAGCTTATTCGTTCGAGAATGCCACTGGTTTAGGCAGCTTGTAACGATTTTGCCTTGGTCAGCGTTTGAACTTGGGGTAAACTCCATGCATGCAGCCAACTCCTTCTTCTAATGAAGAAAGCAAGCCAGTTTCGTTGCCACCGATCAATGTGCCAGCGAAGGCGCTGACTATGCGCTGGCAATGGCCCAGGCTCTGGGAACAAAGTCTGGCGTTTGCGCTCGGCATTTGTGTCGTCATTATGGCGCAAAGCTTGTGGAAGCTGATGAAGGCTCCTGCCCCATTGATACAAACAGCTGGTAGTATTGACCTTAATTATGCTGATGCTGGCATACTCAAGCAGTTGCCCGGGGTTGGTCCACAACTGGCTGACCGGATTGTTGATCACCGGACCAGACATGGCCCATTCGGCAGAATTGAAGACCTGCAATCAGTCCAGGGGATAGGACCTGCCACACTTGAACGGTTGAAACACTTTGTCGTGGTAACCGGGATGACCACCCCTGCCCCACAGCGTGACATGCAACCGTTGCGCTCTGGGCCCAAGGTTGCACCTGCGAATCGTATCGATTTGAATCTCGCCACCGTTCAGGAATTGATGACATTGCCAGGTATTGGCCCTGCCTTGGCTGATCGTATCATCGATGATCGTCAGAACCGTGGTCCTTTTCAATCGGTGAACGATCTCTGTCGCATTCGTGGCATCAAGGCCAAGACTATTGAAAAGCTGGCTCCATTTGTTCATGTCAAAAACGCAGAACCCGGTGCGTAAGGTCTACTTTACCGTCACGCTGATCGGTTGTGATGTTGCCTTCTGATTCGCTACACCGATGGCAGTTGCTTCAATCATCACATCATTCCGTGTGATCGGTTTGCTGTTAGATTGTGCGACGATCGGAATCCGTACTTGAGTTATTCCAGAGGGTACCAACGCACTGCCAGCAGTCGTTCCCATGGGTGCATTGATTACCGCCAATTGAACTGGCCCGTTAAAACCACCTTGCCTTGTTATCAACACTTCGATGCTGCTCTTGGGTAATGTTGGAGCCAGCCAACTGAGATCAAGTGTTGAAGTGTGCATTCGAGTACCTGATAAAGCATCGAGGACGAAATACGGAGAGAGTGCGGGTTTGACATTCAGTTTCCAGGGCAATGCAGTAATGCTGGTTTCACGGGTAGCCACTGTGAGTGCTGCCCCGAACTTCACAGGCATCAGGCTGGTCGTGGTTGTTAACTCACGTCCATCGACGCTGGCCTTGGCAATGAAAACAACGGGTTCATTTTCTGGTGCGTTTGCTTCTGCTGTCAGATTACCTATGACGCGTTCTTGTCCTGCTGGCACCTTGGCGGAAAGTGGAGCAATGACCGGCTTCTGGTTCGGAAGGCCTGGCACGATCATGGACGTAATGGTTACTTCCCCCTGATATCCCTGCCGTTCGACATGAAACTGAACCGGCAAAGCCAGCCCGCGTACCCCATGAGCATGCACAAATTCGGCACTAAATCGAAAGGGAATGGCTGGCATGCTGGCAATACGGGGGAAGGTATCCAGAGTCATCGGAGGGTACAGTAAATCATTGAATTGTGGACGCAGGGATGAAGTGATGCGAAGATAAGCCGGCTCAGTCGTTCCGCTGCCTTTGGCTTCAATCAGCAGCGGTGCACTTGTGCTTAGTGTTGCTGAACTCTTCATTTCCATGAAGGCGGATGACTTGCCAGCAGGGATCATTGCTGAACCTTTGATGGCAGTCGGGTTGACTACGTTGAGCTGTAGAGCTCCGTTGTATCCACCACTACGGTCCGCCTGTACGACGATCACAGCCCGGCTATTTGGGGAGAGATCAACATGATCCACATTGGCGGAGAGTGTGAAGCTGGGGTTGATCGGCAGTGCCGTCAGTCGATAACTTTGATCAGGTCCGCCTGCGAAGTATAGATGTTCTGCAGTCAGAAGGTAATCTGCTGCTTCCGGTGCTGTGAAGTCGATTCGGGCAAATTCAGCCTCAGGGTTGCTGCTTGCTACTCTCATTCCCTTTACATCGGCAAGCGTCAAATACACCGTGGCAGGCGAGCCCAATTCCTGACCATTTGCTTCCACACGGCAGGCGATCCCTTTTGGCAACTTAAGTCGATAGGTATGTTTCTCTCCTTGTTTCAGGAATCGCGCACTGATTCCAGTGGAGAAAGGCAGCAACGATTCTCCGTCAGCTGGGTTTCGGATTAACTCTGTGAAATCACTTAATATCACACTCACCGGCCAGCCCGCTTGCGTATTTGGCTTCATGAATCGCGGGGCAACTACAATCGCCTGTAGAGTGGTGTTCTTTGGTGCTGTCACTTCAACTGAAGCAACTGCATCGACGAACGGGCCGGCAAACTGCAGGGTCGTCTTTTTGCCTCGTTCGACGGCCAGTGGAAATGCAGTTGAGGCAAGAGGGAAGTTTCCCAACCGCAAGCGATAGTGCCAATCGCTACCACCCGAGTATCGCACATCACGTACTTCAAGGTGATAAGTGCCGGCTTTCGGCGCAACAAATCGGAAGCGAGCATCCTTTTGCAATCCCGGTGCATCGTCACTGAACTCTACCTGCCTGCCAGTCGCTGCGTCGTAGAGAACGAGCGCAGGATCAAGCGGACTGCCTAGTCGACGCCCAAGAATCTCCGCACAGAGTGGTTGCCCAGCGTCGAGTTTCACCGCCAGGTATTGCCGTTGCTGGCTCGGCATGGTGCCACACACCACGCTAGGCACCGGTACTTCCATAGCCTTGCTCGGCTCATATGGCATTCCCGTAACTAGTACCTGCGGCAGTTCATCAATGCAGAACAACTTGAGGTTCGATGTTCCTCGCTTGGTATGTAGTCGAACAGTATGCCAGCCAAGCGGAGCATCTTCAGGCACTTCCAGTTTGGCTTTCACTTTAAAAGGATCTGTTGTTGGCTGCTGAAAGGTTACTTTCACGGGAAAGCTGGCAATCAATTCGACCGCCTCGTGCACATTTTCCCCTTCAATGGTGAGTTCCATCGTCTTTCCTCGTTGGGCACCGCATGGGAAGACCGACTTGATCGTCGGGGCTTGTGCAAGGAGAGACGCAGGAAACAACCAGAGAATGGCGAACGTGATAGAGCGAATCATGGGAGAGTTCTTCAGGTGGGAAGCAGGCAGTTCATCACCAGACTACATGAGATTACGGCGAGATCAAGCAGGGAAATGGTGAGATCATCGCTCGAGCAATTTCTTTATCAATCCAATCAACAGGATGGAAAGAATGAAGTAGACTGGCAAGAACCTCTTTGCATCCTGAAAGAGCCATTTCTTGAAGCTGATTTCATATCGTAGTTCTCGCATGCGATAGTGCAAAACGACGCTGACAAGATACAGATACGCATGCAGTACCATTCCGATGGCAATCGTTGCCAGAATAGAAGCTATTGCACCAAGTACCAGCGAACCAATGACCAATCTGTAGTTGAATTCTCTTGATTGCAGAAAGAACCAGAAGATTAGCCCAGACACGCACAAATACAACAAGGCAAAGAATGGCCAATAAGTGACATTATCAATGGCTTTAGTCCATCGAGCAACTATACCGTAGACGGGCCTGCTGCCCTGCAGCGCCTGCTTCCATGCTTCCTGTAGAAACTTCCAGTCTGGATATTCACGTAAAGCATGACTCAGCAGAGGGAGAGCGATTTCGAAGTTTCCTCGAGAGTTCTCAATATATCCAAGGTGCCCCTGACATCCCGCATGTTCAGGATCAATTCGCAATGCATCTCTGAAGACTGCTTCTGCTTTGTTCAATTGCTTCTCTGCGAACAAACTTACCCCTTGCCAATAGAGGCAGCCTGCATGTTCAGGATCAATGCACAATCCCTTTTTTGCACACTCACGCGCAGTCTGATACACCCCATCCTGGTGATGGATACTCGCTAATAGTTCGTAATAGTCAGGATTCAGCGGGTTCAGCCGAAGTGCTTCTGCGAGAGCTCTGAGCGAAGAATGGTTGCGATCGAACCAATTCAAAACGACGGAGAGCACGTAGTATGGATAACTCAAATCCGGATTGTAACGCACTGCTGCCTGTGCTGCTTCGATGCTTTCATTCTCCCTTTTTTCTTTCCCATAACAGAGAGCGAGAAGACAGTAAGCTTCCGAACATTCCGGGTACCTGGCCAGATACTCCAGCGTCGTTTTGACGGCTGCAGCATAGCGCCGCAATTGGTAGAGATACCTGGCGCGTTCGAGAGTAGGTTGGTCTGCGAAACTCATTTCACATATTTCAAAATGTCATCGTAAAGCCCGGCCTGGTTGGCATACAGAGCATAGTTGCGAGCAGTCGCAAACCACTCCTTCGTGGTGGGCTTCAGCGTAGCTGCGGCAGCGATCAGGTCTTTGGTCAGCATCGGCTTGGGGATGCCAGTCTTCATCGCCTCCCGCAGCTTGGCTTCAATCGTTTGATCGATCACTGCTTTCAAATCAGCGCCACTGAACTGGTCCGTTTTTTTAGCCACCGCATCGAAATCGATGTTTTCCTGGGGTTTGTTTTTGCACAGAATCCGCAAGATAGTTGCCCGAGCACCAGCATCCGGTGGTGGCACGAAAAGTATGCGATCAAATCGGCCAGGCCGCCGAAACGCCGAATCCAGATGCCAGGGCATGTTGGTCGCAGCGAGGATGAGCACACCTTCATTCGAGGTGTTGACACCATCCAGTTCCGCCAGGAACTGGTTGATGACCTGCCGAGCCGACGAATTCTTGAAATCGGTTCGGCTCGCACCGAGGGCATCTACCTCATCGAAGAACAGCACGCAGGGTTTATTGCTACGGGCCTGCTCGAATATCGCATGTAGATTGCGTTCGCTGCTGCCAATCCACATTTCCAGTACATCGTTGATGCCAATTGATAGGAAGCTGGCCTTCACTTCTCCAGCGGTCGCACGGGCAAGATGGGTTTTGCCACAGCCCGGTGGGCCATACATGAGGATGCCCCCGCCGATGGACTTGCCATAAGCCTTGTAGAGTTCCGGATGGGCAAGCGGGTGGATGATCTTCAGACGAATCTCTTCCTTGAGCGACTCCATGCCGCCAACATCGCTGAAGTTCATCTGAGGCCGTTCGATCTCGCCAGAGGCATCGCGCGCTGGTTCTTCCCAGTTGCTGCGAACACGACCATCGACTACTTCGCTGTTATTCTCAAAACCAATGCCGAGCTTGGCAGCCAGTTCCATGTCAGCCACGCTGCCATCGAGTTCGATCCCTTGTTTGTAAACTCGCACGGCCCGTTCCACTTCGCCTCGCTGAACGAGTAGTCTTGAATAAAGGATGTACGCTCCGGGAATGTCATCGGTCTTGATCAGGTCTTCCACGATCACCAGTGCTGGTGATAACTTCCCTTGGAGGTGATAGGCTTTCGCCAGACCGAGTTTGACCTTCTTGTCTTTCGGATAGCGAGTCAGTGCTTCCTTGTACTCTCGCTCCGCTTCCTCGCCTCGTCCGTACTTCAACAATGACTCAGCCAGATGCATACGCAGCGGCAGGTTTTCAGGAGTGAATGCCAAGGCTTCACGAAGTGGTTGCAAACTATCTTCAGCCATATGACAATTTCCTTGATGAATCACATCATTATGTAGGATAGACTCCATCTACGCCAGCAGGTTCGTGTCACGATCGTTCCTGAAAAGCAAGTATCTCGCTGGAAATCTGGTTCGGATTCTTCCGACGTTGCCGGGTATAACTGACACAATACTGAAGATTTATTGACCGTAGCTTGAACCCCTTCATTGTTCATGGTAGTTTGGGTAGGCTTTTCTACACAACATTCACGCCCAGTTGCGCTGTTGTGCTTTTATTTTGTTTGTACCCCTGCATCGCCTGCAGTCATTTGGAGTTGGCACATGGCACGTTCGTTCTCCTCATCATCGAACCGTTTTGCAGGCAGGAAGCTGGTTCTGGAAATTCTGGAAGATCGCAATCTCCTGAGTGGAGGAGGCATGGGACCTGAACCCCTACTGCGTCCTATTACCAAGGCCGAGATTCAGAGACCAGCCATTACGCCAGCCTATCAAGGATATCAGGGAAGCTGGATAGTTGGCGTTACTCCAGGACAGAATTCTCAACAGTTGTCAGTTTCGGCTGGCGCGAATGCTTCGATTGCTACCGGGATCATTGATAATACGTACGAATGGAAGTTTGATGCAGATCTGAATCCAACTGTCATTTCCACATGGTTGAGAGCGCATCAGAACTCAGGCCAGATTGATTTTTATTATCCATTGCAGGCCCGTCAGCAACATACACGTTTCATCCCCAATGATCCACAATTCGGCAACCAATGGCACCTCCAGAATACCGGTCAAGGTGGTGGCGCAGCCGGCATCGATGCCAACGTGGTAACGGCATGGGACTCCGTGCGAGGGCGTAATGTACAAATCGCAGTGGTTGATACCGGGGTTAACATTGCCCACCAGGACCTCTCGCCTAACTTGTGGGTCAATCCAAACGATCCTGTTGATGGCATTGATAACGACGGAAATGGTCTGATCGATGATCGCAATGGCTGGGATTTTAATGGTAATGATAACAACCCTACTCCCCAAACAGATGATCACGGCACTTCAGTGGCAGGAGTAGCTGCGGCACGCGGCAATAACAGCATAGGTGTTACCGGGGCTGCCTTTGAAGCTCAGCTCATGGGTATTCGTTTGATTGAAGCAGCGACCACTGATTTGATGGAATCACGTGCGCTAACTTATCAGCGGAACATCGCTGATATTTACACCAATAGCTGGGGCCCAGCTGATGACGGTTCAACCCTGGAAGGCCCTGGGGCGCTTACACTGGCTGCACTGCAAGATGCCTATTCAAATGGGCGTGGTGGCTTAGGAAATATCTACACCTGGGCTGGTGGAAACGGTGGAGATGATACAGGCATCTCAGGCGACTATGATAATTCCAACTATGACGGGTATGCAAATTCACGCTTCGTCATTGGTGTTGGCGCAATCGGAAACAATGGTGTACGTGCTTCGTACAGCGAACGAGGTGCCAATATTCTGGTCAGTGCTCCGTCCAGCGGTGGCCCCCTGGGAATTACCACAACGGCAGGACTGAATACCAACGATTATACGAATAGTTTTGGTGGCACTTCATCTGCAACTCCATTAGTAGCTGGTGTGATTGCCTTGATTCTGGAAGCCCGGCCTGACCTCACTGCCCGCGATGTCCAGTATATCCTGGTCAATTCCTCCACCAAGGTAGATGCCAACGATGCTGGGTGGTCTCGCAATAACGGTGGCGGCGGGTTTTGGATCAATGACAAGTATGGCTTCGGAATGGTGAATGCAGCTGCGGCTGTTACGTTGGCACAAACATGGACGAAGGTCAGACCTCAAATCAGTTCTACCACCGGCACGATTAACGCAGGTGCCAGCGTCCCGGATAATAATCCGATCGGTGTTACTGTCAGTCAAAATGTCACTGACGACATGTTGCTAGAGCATGTGGAACTGACTGTCAATGTGACTCACACGTGGCGAGGTGATCTGAAATTTATTCTCACTTCGCCTCAAGGCACACAATCAGTCATGGAAAATCGATTCTTTGATTCGAGTGCCAACTTTGTGAACTGGAAATTCATGACTGTCCGAAACTGGGGTGAAAGCCCAGTTGGCAATTGGACCCTGCAGGTGATTGATACGTTTGCTGGAGATACAGGTACACTAACTAACTTCAAACTCGACTTCTATGGTGTTCCACCACCACCACCAGTAGCAGTGAATGACACGTACAATGTGGCAGAAGACAATGTTCTCTTTGTCCCCACACCAGGTGTGATGTCAAACGATTCCAATGCAGTGACTGCTGCACTTATTACGAATGTCACAACAGGTACATTGATCTTCAATACAGATGGTTCATTCCGATATACTCCTCCTGCTAATTTCTACGGCTCTACCAGCTTTACGTATCAACCAAGCAATGCCACTGGACCTGGCAATGTTGCGGTGGTGACAATCAATGTCTTGCCAGTGAACGACGCGCCTATTGCCAATAACGACGGTCTCTACGTGGCACGTCCTGGCCGTCCGTTAATTATTAACGCTCCGGGCATTTTGGCCAACGATACCGACATCGATAGTCCAAGCAGTAGCTTCGTGGCTACACTTGTTTCGCCACCATTCCGTGGCAGTCTGCTTAGTTTCTCCAGCAATGGAGGATTCACGTATTATGCTGATTCAGGTTCGGGAGCAGACAACTTCCAGTATCGTGTGTCGGATGGATTCGACACGAGTGCTCCTGCTCTCGTGAACCTGCGAGTCAACACACCCCCAGTTGCCCAGAACCTGACATCGTTCACTGAAGTGGGAGTTGGCACTTCAGGCAATGTCATGACAAATGCTTTCGATTTCGATCGCGACAGTATGCAGGCCAAGCTGGTGTCGACAACTCCGAACGGCATCCTCAATCTTAATCTGGATGGCACATTTACTTATGTGCCCAATCCAGGCTTCTTTGGCATCGATACGTTCAGCTATCGCCTTGATGACCCCTATTACAATCCGCTGAATCCTGACCAGATTGGAAATACCGCCACTTATTCCATTCGAGTGAATCGCCGCCCGACTTCCGTGGCAGATACGTTTACTATTTCGAAGGGGCAGACTCTCGAACTGTTCTCACCCGGATTGCTCACCAACGACTTTGATCTTGATACGCCACTCTACGGCGATATTGTGCGTGCCAATCTGGTTACCTCTACAACCAACGGTGCTTTGACCGTCGCTGCAAACGGATACATGAAATATGTTCCGAATCCTTCATTCGCTGGCACGGACTCATTCACGTATCGAACGTTTGATGGCATGCATGAGGGCAACATCGTCACGGTATCGATTCAAGTGGTGGCCACGCCGACAGCTGTTAACGATGCCTACATCAGTTTTGGCCCGGTGCTTAGTGTTGCACCCGGTTCAGGCGTGCTGGTAAACGATTCGTCGCCAGTGAATGCTCCCCTCAGTGCCAGACTGATCTCACCACCGGTTTTTGGCACGGTGACACTAAGCGACAATGGTTCGTTCATCTACTCTGCTGCTAACGACTACTCGGGCCCGGATAGTTTCACCTACGTGGCAAATGATGGTATCTCGGACAGTAATATTGCAACTGTCAACTTGACGATATTCTCGCTGAATCGCCCGCCAGTCGCAAATAACGATTCCTATGCGATGGCACCCAATACGGGGACAGCTATCAATTCGCTGTTGATTACAGCACCGGGAATTCTTGCCAATGATACCGATCCGCAATCATTGCCATTGGTTTCCACTATTGTGTCCGGAACGAGCAATGGTTCATTGGTACTGGGCAGCAATGGCAGCTTTACCTACACACCGCAAGTAGGTTTTGTAGGTGTGGATAGCTTCACCTATCAGGCAGCCAACGGATATGCTCTCAGTAATGTTGCAACTGTGACGATAACCGTAGGCACTCCGACTCCTATAACCAATCCTAACCGTCGAGTGATTCTTGGAAAAGATACTGGCGGCCAACTCCGTGTACTCACTGGAGAAACAGGAGCCACAGTTTTCACCATTAATCCATACGCTGGGTTCACAGGCTCTATCCGTGTAGCCACTGGTGATTTCAACAACGATGGTGTGCCTGATATCGTGACAGCTCCTGGTGCTGGCGTTGGCACTACGGGTACCATCATGGGTATCCGAGTTTTTGATGGCCAAACCGGAAATGCACTCGCTGGCGCGCTCGGCACAGGAATCCGCCCATTTGGCAACACCTACACCGGTGGTATTCATGTTGCTGTGGGTGATTTGAATGGTGATGGTCGAGTCGACATCGTTGCAGGTGCTGAATCTTCAACTGTCACCACCAAGGTGCGTTCGTACAACGGCATAAATGGCTCTGTCTTTAGTGGCTGGAGTGGTGGGTTTAATCCCTATACCGGCACGGCACACGGTGGCGTTCGTGTCGCTACGGGCGATGTCAATGGCGATGGCAGAGATGAGATCATTACCTCACCTGGTGCTGGCACACCTACTGTAAAGGTTTACAACACAGGTGCTGCGAACATCACAGCTGGACTATTACGATCTTTTAATGCGTACTCCACCAACGTCTCGGGCGGCGTCTTTGTTGCTGCTGGCGACCTTGATGGTGATGGACGTGCAGAGATTGTCACTGGAGCAACTAATAATGCCAATGGCCATGTACGGGTCTTTAATGGGGCCACTGGTGCAGTGCTTCGCAGTCTGAATCTGGGAACCATCAGTGGTCCGGCCCGCGTTTCGGTGGGAGACATTGATGGCGATGGTGATCTCGATCTCGTCGTTGGCATAGCCACCACTGGTGCAAACAGTCGGGCTCGAGTCTACGATGCGATTACCTTGGCTGAAATGTTCGCCAGCGAAAACCGCTTCAATTTCGGAACTTACACAGGAGGTCTCTTTGTAGCTTCCTTAGCCAAGACGAGTGGTGGCGGCATCTCAATCTAACTAATCAGTTGATGGATACTTGTCCTGAGCGTAACCACCTCAAAAATCAGCCAGTTGCCTCGCATGAGCATCTGGCTGATTGTGTTAATTGAGTCTGCGAAATCCTTGTGTGATGTTCTTGACGACTAAATCCTCCGGAACGGTTGTATTTTCCAGTACGTCAAGCTTCGCCATAACCATTCGAGTGGTCCGAACAGGAAGTAGCGTAGCCATAATGGACTTGCAATCAATTGCAGAATCCAGATGGCGAGAGCAACAAAGTAGATCTGGTAGTACTGTAATTCCCCGTAGTAATTGAGGCCATAACCAAAGAAGAACAGCGTGCAGATGATCGAGTGCATGATGTAATTGGTGAAGGCCATCTGCCCCACGGCCATCAGTCCGCGGAACAACCGTGGAAAGAGATTTGCTTTATAGAGCAGAATGATCGCCGATACATGGGCAAGGACCAGCAGAATGCGCTGGAATGGGTATATCAGATTGACCCATTCTATCGGTACCACTTCCATCCGCGCCAGACTGGCTTCCATCGTCGGGTTATGCAGGTAATGGTGATAGAAGTTATACGTCACCAGTGGCAAACCTATTCCGTATCCAATGGCCAGGACTTTCCAGTAACTCTGGTTCTCCCATTGTCCTGAGAGAAATCCCCACTTGTAGAGCGCAATACCGAGCAACATAAGTGCAATCGAATCCCACACTTCAATGATGACCAGTTTGGTCTGTAATTCCAGAGCCAGTGGCCTGAGGTAGCCGGCAACAGTGACATAGTCCGATTTCATCTTGTGGGTGTTGTCTTTCGCATCCTCACGATTGGGAATGAATGTCTTTTCGAGTTCACGCCAATTCTTCAGTGCTTGCTGTTGTGCCTCGGTCAGAGGCTTATTTGCTGCAACAACTGCTTTTGCTTCTACATACGCTATTCGCTGGGTTCGGATGTGCTGGTAGAACAGCGTCCCTGCCGTGAAATCGCACATAGCCACCAGGGGTACCCCGAGCACCAGGTAGATCGGTTTCACTTTGCGGAAGAGAAAAACGATCATCCCACAGATGCCATACAGGTACAGGATGTCACCAATCCAGAGTACCAGGTGGGCATGAATAAGACCGAAGATCACCAGCCAGAACATGCGGCGATAAAACAGCCCTGTTGCAGATTGGCCACTCTGTTCCTTCCGGGTAACAAAGAGCACCACGCCTGCACCAAAGATCATTCCAAATAGCGCCCTCATCTTTCCTTCAAAGAAGATGGAAATCACCGCCGACACCCAAAAGTTCACGTTTGCAGGGTCGTTCCGATATGCTTCCGACGAATATTGGGCCATCGAAAAGCCCGGAATATTCATCAGTAGAATGCCCAACAGTGCTACGCCTCGTAGAGCGTCAATCAGCTTCAATCGTTGTGATTCAGGTACGGGGGCAAGGGCGTTTTCCATCGGTAATTCACTCATACTTTTGCCGCAGATGAGAAGAGAAGAATAGATCAGAGCAGGCACGATTCATAGTGTCAAGCTAACTGTGAAATTCAGACACATAAACGGTTACTTGTCGAAACGTGCGAAAGTTTCAAATCCTCTGCATGGTGGCGCTGTTCACTTGCCCCCTTCCCTGCATCTCCAACAATACCTTCATGGAAACTCCCTTCAAAGTCGAAGCCCCGTACGTGCCGGCGGGGGATCAGCCGCAGGCGATTGAAACTCTGGTGCGCAATTTTCGTAATGGCATGAAGGCCCAGGTGTTGCTCGGCGTCACTGGTTCCGGCAAGACGTTTACGATGGCAAACGTCATCCAGCAACTGGGTATGCCGACTTTGGTGATGTCGCACAACAAGACACTTGCTGCACAACTCTATGGCGAGTTCAAGGAGTTCTTCCCGTCGAACGCCGTTCGCTACTTCGTCAGCTATTACGATTACTACCAACCCGAAGCCTACATTCCGCAGCGTGATATCTACATCGAAAAGGATGCCAGCATCAACGAGGAGATTGACCGGCTCCGTCTCGGGGCGACCAGTTCGCTGGTAAGCCGCAAAGATACGGTTGTCATTTCGAGTGTTTCGTGCATCTACGGTTTGGGTTCGCCTAAAGACTATTACGATATGATGGTGCCCTTGCGGGTAGGTCACGTCACCGACCGTGATGAAGCTCTTCGCAAGCTGGTAGATATTCAGTACGATCGCAACGATGTCGCTTTCACTCGAGGCAAGTTCCGGGTGCGAGGCGACACTATCGAAGTCTGGCCTGCCTACGAAGAGTTCGCCTACCGTATCGAGTTTTTTGGCGATGAGGTCGAACGTATTTCGGCCATTCATGCTACTAGTGGCGATACACTTCGCACCATTGATGAAATCTACATCTACCCGGCCAAGCACTTCGTGACCTCCGATGATCGCATTCGGGCTGCAGTCGAGAAGATACGTAACGAACTGGATGACCGCTTAAAGGTCTTCCAGCAACAGGGCAAGCTGCTTGAAGCCCAGCGTCTCGCTGCCCGTACCCGGTACGACATCGAAATGCTGATGGAGACAGGCCATTGCCCGGGTATCGAAAACTACTCGCGTCATCTCGCCAATCGCCAGGAAGGCGATCCGCCTGATACACTGCTGAGCTTCTATCCGAAGAACTTTCTGCTGATCATCGATGAATCGCACGTGACCGTGCCTCAGATTCGTGCAATGTTCGCGGGTGACAGGAGTCGCAAGCTGACTCTGGTTGAGCATGGCTTCCGATTGCCTAGTGCTCTCGATAATCGTCCGCTTCGTTTCGATGAGTGGGAGAAGTTCGATGCCCAGGTGCTCTTCGTCTCTGCCACCCCTGCCCCGTATGAACTGGAACGGGCCGGTGGCGA
>CAYPJB010000030.1:0-3385 GCA_964410845.1 uncultured Bacteroidales bacterium
GGTCACTTACACTGCAACTAACACCTACCAGGCTCCTGGTATGCCTGCTGCAGTAGTCGATTTCAGCACTAGCAGTTATCCACTCTCTATCACCGATGGCATGACTATCCAGAACGTTCGTGTGCAGATCAATGTCACGCACGGCTGGATGTCGGATATGGTCGTCAAACTGCGTTCCCCCAATGGCACCGAGATTCTGCTGGCAAACCGTCGCGGCGGTGGTGGCAAAGGCTATCAGGGTACCATCTTTGATGATGCTGCAACACGTTCCATTCTTAGTGGCACAGGATTGTTCCAGGGATCGTATCGTCCTGAGCAGGCACTATCCAAGTTGCGCAACAGCAGCACGGCAGGTACCTGGACGCTGATCATTGAAGACAAAGCTCGTGGTGATGGCGGTACCATTACCGGATGGTCGCTAAGCTTCGATGCCCAGGCGGGAAGCAGCAGTGTGAAGAGTTCGGCAGGAAAAAGTAATACTGTTGCACGTCCTGAAGTAGTTAGCACGCTCATGAGCAGACATGCTGCCTTCCTACAACAACTCAACCCAGCAACACCACGTCTGACCACGATGGATGTCAAGTCGGCATCCATCCATTACCAGATTGCCAAGGTTGTATCATCCACGCTTCCAAGCAAGATACAACAACAGAAAGCTCAACTGCTGACAGCCTGGCAGCAAGACATGCGATTGAACAGTTCACTCAAGCAATAGTGTTCCCTGCAGACGAAGTCAGAGTTGATCGGTAAATCAACTCTGTCTTTCTATGTCAGGTGCTTTGTGCTGATCGATACTCACGTACATCTGGATGACGATAGGCTGCGGGTCGAGATAGCTGCAGTCGTCGATCGTGCCCAGCAAGCTGGTGTGCTGCAGATGATCTGCATTGCCACCGATGCCAAAAGTGCAGCTCGCTGTGTCGAGTATGCTCAACTCTTTGATGGCGTGTTCGCCAGCGTGGGTATCCATCCCAACTATGGCCACGAAGCGGCTGAAGGTGACTGGTCGAGAATTGTTGAGATGACGAAGAAGCCGAAAGTAGTAGCCATTGGCGAAACGGGGCTGGATCGTCACTGGGATCATACTCCATTCCCCATTCAGCAGGATTACTTCAGCAGACACCTCGCACTTTCCCGTGCCAGCAATCTGCCTCTGGTGATCCATTGCCGGGAAGCAGAAGCGGATATGTTGCCCATGCTGGAAGCAGACTTCCAGGCCAACGGCCCCCTGCATGGCGTAATGCATTCCTTCAGTGGCGATCAGACCTTTGCTGATGCCTGCCTTCGCCTCGGTCTCTATCTTTCGTTTGCAGGAATGGTAACGTACAAGAACGCCCAAGCCTTGCGTGACGTGGCAACTCAGGTGCCTGCTGATCGCATCCTGGTAGAAACCGATGCTCCTTATCTGACACCCGAACCTCTGCGGGGCAAGGTGAAGAAGAACGAACCAGCATATGTGGTTCATACGGCGGAACGAGTTGCGGTAGCACGAGGCCAGGGCTTCGCGGAGTTCGCCCAGATGACGACGGCGAATGCGAAGCGGTTGTTTAAGCTGAGGTGAAAACAACTTCCTTCAACTCGATCTGCAGAGTATAATTCCAACATGAACCAGACACTCAAACTTCCGAAAGTCTTACGTAACTTCGTTGATGAACAGGTGAAAACTAAGGGTCTAAAGTCGTCAGACACTTACATAGCACAGCTCATCAAGGAAGAAAAAAAACGATTGGGCGTTGAACGTCTAGTTCGAGATTTGAAAGCTGCTAAAGAAAGTGGCCCACCTGAGGAAATGACTAAAGAACTTTGGGATGCACGAGGTGAAGCATTATTCAAAAAAATAGAGAAAAAGAAATCGCATGCCCGCAAAAATTAACATACTTCCCAGTGCTAACTCTGATGTTGCAGATATTGTTACCAAAATGTCGGATTACAGCCCGCGAGCAGCTAAAAAGTTCTACACTTCGGTGTTCCAAACAATCGAATGGTTAAGTCGCGTTCCATTTGGTGGCGCTATCCTGGATACAATTCTCGAACAATTACCTTCGATGCGTTATGCGCGAGTCAAACGCTTTAAGAACTACATCATCTTTTATGAAGCAAGCGAGACTGAAATCGTCATTCATCATATTGTGGATGGCCGACGCGATTACATCTCTGATATCTTTGACAAGTAAAGTCAACGAGCGAAGCTGATTCGCTTCGCTCGTTACAGATAAGTCAGCGACTACTTCCGACACGCCGCATGCTTCAGGCTCTTCCAAGCTCCGCCTTCCTTGGAGCTGGCTACGCACTTCTCGATGAAGTTCATGCCATCTACGCCATCATGTACATTGGGGAAGACCGTGTTCAGGTGCTCTACCTTGTTGGTGGTAATACGGGCGATGATGGCATCGTAGGCAGCAGCATAGACATTCGCGAAGGCTTCCAGATACCCTTCTGGATGGCCACTCGGTGTTCGACAGGAACTCTTGTGGCCCGGCGTACTGAACGGGGCATTCGGATCTCGATAATAGATCTTGTGTGGCTGGCCGTTCTGGCGAACGTACAGCTTGTTCGGATCTTCCTGGTGCCATTCGAGAGATGCCTTGGTGCCATCGACTTCGATCCAAATATCGTTCTCGCGACCATGGGTGATCTGCGAAGCGGTGACCGTACCCAATCCACCGTTCTGATATTTCACCACAGCAGTGCCGTAATCGTCGAGTTCACGCCCTTGCTCGAAGGACTTCAGATTGCAGGAAACTTGATCAGGAAGCAAACCCGTGATGTAACGTCCCAGGTTGTAAGCATGGGTAGCAATATCGCCAAAGCAACCTGCCGCACCAGAACGTTTGGGATCAGTTCGCCAGGCTGCTTGCTTCTGTTCACTGAGTTCGAGGCGGGTGCGGAGCCAGCCTTGAATGTAGCAGGCACGTACAGCATTGATCTCGCCCAGATCACCTGCCTGAATCATTTCACGTGCCTGTCGAACGAGTGGATGTCCGGTGTAGTTGTGGGTGAGGACAAACACACAGCCTGACTTCTTCACCACTTCCAGAAGTGTTTCAGCTTCCTCGAGGGTCAGCGTCATGGGCTTGTCGCAAATAACATTGAACCCGGCATCGAGAGCAGCCTTGGCAACCGGGAAGTGCATGTGGTTCGGCGTGGTGATGCTGACGAAGTCGATCCGCTGATCGGCAGGCAGAGCCTTCTCTTTGGCCAGCATCTCTTCGTAAGAACCATAAGCCCGGTTGGGCTTAATATCGTAGTCAGCAGCACTGGCCTTGGACTTCTCAGGATTCGACGAAAGCGCCCCGGCTACCAGTTCGGCCCGGTTGTCCATGAGTGCTGCAATGGAATGAACGCGGCCGATGAAGGAACCCTGGCCACCACCGACGAGGCCCAT
>CAYPJB010000030.1:3485-18935 GCA_964410845.1 uncultured Bacteroidales bacterium
CAATGGAATGAACGCGGCCGATGAAGGAACCCTGGCCACCACCGACGAGGCCCATGCGGAGTTTCCGGTTGAGAGAGGCGTTGGTTGGCATGTTAAATACTCAGGATGATTGTCTTGTGAACACGTTTTATCAGGCTACGAATGGCATTGCCAGCGGAAAGCTAGAACTCGATGGCTTCCGGCCAGGCTGCATCAGTGATGAAGATCTTCCCATCACCCATGAGGCCGGTATGGGCTGTATGGGCGATTGCTTTTGCAAGTTTCTCAGCCACATCGTCAGCTGCCCAGATGGTGATTTCCACCTTAGGCAGAAAGGCCAAGCTATACTCGCTGCCTCGGTATTGTTCGAGATTGTTCTTCTGCCTGCCATAACCTTTTACTTCATCGACCATGCAGGCTTCCACCTCGTGCTGAGCAACGAGATCAAGAACTGCTGTGGCCTGGAAAGGCTTGATGATGACGAGTAGTTGTTTCATGGCGTAGGTTTCGCTCGTTCCAGTGCTTGCTTCAACTGGTCACTATTGCCACCACGATAGTAGCTGAAACTACCGAATGAGTAGGCTCCCTTCCCCGATGTCTGGTAGAGCGAAATAGTTGTCGTTCCACCGTCTTTTAATGTGACAAGCAAATCA
Source organism: uncultured Bacteroidales bacterium (assembly GCA_964410845.1). Classification (GTDB taxonomy): domain Bacteria; phylum Planctomycetota; class Planctomycetia; order Gemmatales; family HRBIN36; genus JAEUIE01. Next base: position 4,118 of record CAYPJB010000030.1, read on the forward strand.
CCCATCACTATCCATTTCGATGGAGACCAATCCCGACTCGCAGGCGACATGGCTTGCCAGATCGCTGGCCAATGCTCCATTGGCACCTCGTAATTCCCATGAATAGAACTGAACTCCATCTTGGAAATACTATCCAGCGAAGGGAGCGGCGAACTGAGGAGATACCAGAACGAGAGAATGATCACCAAAATAGCAATGCCTGCAGTGATGACGTATTTCTTGTTCATGTCATGTACCCTGTTACCGATCAATCTCACCCATCATGATATCCAGGCTACCCAATATCGAAGGCACATCCGCAATTAGACACCCTCGACATAGCTCATGTATCACGCTCAGATTGGCCATGCACGAAGACCTGGCACGTACTCGCAGGGGTACTCCATCACGGGCAGGGCGGCCTACGACATAGAACCCCATCTGCCCGCGTGGACATTCGGTCTCGACATAGCATTCGCCTGCACTCAAATAGCGAGGTGGTTCAATGCGATGGCTGCCGGTTGCTTTCGGATAGCGGTCCAGTGCCTGACGGATGATCTTCACGCTTTCCATCACTTCCAGCATGCGGACATAGTAGCGATGCCAGTTGTCACCCAGCACGGCTTCCCGTGGAGCATCCAGAAACGGTGGGATGATGGCATTAAACTCGTACTGCTCATAGCCCGTGTAGGGTTCCAGTTTTCGCAAGTCCCAGGCTGGGTCATGTTGACGGCGGTCCAGTGAACCACGCAACACCGGGCCGGTGCAGCCATATGCCAGTGCCACGCTCTTGGTCAGTACCCCGATGCCACATGTTCGCTGGACGAAGATGTGGTTTCTAGTCAGCAGGGTGTGATACTCTTCCACGTGTGGAAGAAACTCCTCCAGAAACGCCTGGCACTGCTCAATCCAGCCCGGTGGCAGATCATCATGGACGCCACCAATGGTGACATAGGAATAGGTGAGCCGGGCGCCGCATAGGGTTTCGAACAGAGTGAGAATCTTCTCTCGCTCGCGGAAGCCGTAGAGGAACGGAGTAAAGCTGCCGAGGTCAAGGCCGTAAGCCCCCATGCCGAGCAGGTGGCTGGCGATGCGATTAAGCTCGGCAACGAGTACTCGAATGACCTGGGCCTTCTCCGGTATCTGCAATCCACAGAGCTTTTCAATGGCCAGGCTGTAGCCCAGGTTCATGTTAATCGCGGCGATGTAGTCCATCCGGTCGGTGTAGGGGATGAACTGGATTGGCGTGACATTCTCGCCAATCTTCTCGGCACAACGATGCAAGTAGCCTAGGTGTGGAGTAACTTCGGAAACCACTTCGCCGTCGGTACGCAGCACGAGCCGAAGCACGCCGTGGGTGCTGGGATGCTGTGGGCCCATATTGATGATAAGCTCATCGGTACGAACATCCATCTCGATGAGCGTCGGATCGGTTTCAGGCGATAGCGTTGCTGACATGTAGTTATTTAACGAAAATGCAACGCCTGATGACAGCTTACTTCTCGGTCAACATCTCGACAAATGCCTTCTCGCGCAGTGACTTGCTGAGACGGGTGTACTCTGCAGAGAACAATTTCTCATCGAGCTTGCGTCGCAAATCGATGCAGACCTTTTCAAAAGAAGGCATCTCTTCTGGCGTGTGCTCCAGCACCTTGATGAGGTGATAACCACGCTTGGTTTCGACCAGCGGCCCCTGGCCACCAGTGGGCAGATCAAAGACGAATCGTTCCAATTCCGCCGGGCGGATCTCGCCACGGAAGTTTCCTTCACCAGTGCCACTTCGCGATTTGGAAATACCATCTGCATACTTGGCGACGATGGCATTGAATTCGTCTTCCGTCTTGGCGTTCTTGAGCAGTTGCCAGGCTGTCTCAGCAACCTGACGAGCTGCCTGCACTGAATCGTAACGATCCACATCAATGTAGATATGCTGCCAGACGACCCGTTCTTTCTTCAGGAACTCTTTCGGGTTGTTCTGGTAGTACTCGAGCAGTTTCTCACGGGTAGTTTCCACATCGATTTTATCCCTGCACAGTTCACGCACCCATTGGTTCGCAATGAAGCTGCGAATGAACTGCCGACGCATGAGATCAACCGATTTACCCTGATTTTTGAAGTACTCTTTGATCTCCTCTTCGGTCTGCAATTTGACCACTTCCTTATCACGACGGAGGATGCGGTCGAACTCCTTGTTAGCCACTTCCTGAATGCGTTTCATCGAGGGTGGCGGAATGCGAATGGAGGCATCCTGGATGATCGATTCTTCGGTGATCATGTCATCCAGGGCTTTGTTCTTCAGTTCAGCTTCCAACTGTCCCCAGTATTGTTCCTGAACCCGTTTCTTGGCTTCCACGAGGATCATGTTCGCCGCAGCGTTCACTTCTTCCTGGAGAATCGGTGAACCATTGACACGAGCAATTACTCGGGCGTTGACAGTACCTTTTAAGTTGCTGGTATTGCTGACCTGTTGCACGCCCGTTGAAGGGGGCTGTGGTTTTGACGCAGCTACCGCATTACCGGTACCTAGCGGTAGTGAACCAGATGGTGGTAGCAACAGATCAGCCTTTCCCTGGGCCAAAGCTGAGTGTGACCAGCCACAGCCGACCAGGAAAACCACCCACCACATGCATCCCAATACTAGCCCGGTCTTCATGAGACTAACCCCATCCTTGGGACTATCCAACCCTGCGGACAATACCCAGATGGGAGAATAATGCAAGAGGGGTTAAGCCGTGTTAATCTGGGTGGTTTCTTGGCGGATAATAATTGATGAACGTGCTATAGCGTAGGCGTTTTCCATTGCCAGCGATGCATCTGTTCCAGGCGTACAGGATCAGTGAGGTTGAAGTGGAGTGGAGTGACTGTGATGAACCGATTAGCCAGGTCACGGACATCGCTCTCGCCTATAGCGGGTGGGCAGGTGACATCGGAAGCGATCCAGAAATACGTTCTACCACGTGGATCAGTGCGACGATCATATTTCTCGTCATACGGGGCTGTGCCTTGAGGAGCGACCCTCACTCCCAGTGGCGGCCCATCATCTAAAGCAGGAATGTTGACGTTGAACAACTCGCCTTGAGATGGCTTCTGGGCGATGATCTGTTCCACCATCTGCCTGCCAAATACTGCTGCTTTCGGAAAGTTCAACTTAGGGGGTTTCTTGTACTCCAACGAGACAGCAATACTGGTGATACCAAAAAACGCACCTTCGATGGCAGCGGCAACGGTGCCCGAGTAGAGCACGTTGATGCCAGCATTGGAACCCGCGTTGATACCACTGACGACAAGATCGGGCTTCTCAGGCAGCATTTGAGTGATGGCCAGTTTGACACAATCTGCCGGTCGCCCTTCGACACCCCAGCCGATTCGCTGATTGTGCTCATCGAACACTTCCTGCACCAGAAGTGGCTGCATCAGTGTGATGGAATGTCCCACGGCACTCTGTTCCGTGGCAGGAGCAACCACGGTGACGTTCCCTACCTTCCGCAGTTCTTCAAGTAGCGCACGGAGACCGGGAGCAAAGATGCCGTCATCATTGGTGAGAAGAATGTTCATAGCGAATCAAGTACTGAGGGTTATCTCAGTACAGACTACATAACTTGAGCCAAGCGGCATGGTGAACACCGCAGTTACTTGGGAGTTGTCGGCTCTTTCGTCAAGTTACTGCTCGCCGTCAGTACCAGGCACGGCGCTTGTCGCAGGACGTGTTCTGCAATGCTACCCATCAGCACTCGTTTGAGACCAGTCCGTCCATGGGTTCCCATGACGATAACATCGGCACCAAGTTCTTTGGCAGTACTCACGATGGTGGCATCGGTCTCCCCCAATTCCACGACTTTGCACAATCGTTCTGCTCGAACCGTTTCAATCGGCAGTTGCAGAGTATGGAGGAGGTTTTCTGCATCCTTTCTGACCGCTGCTGGATCTACCGTTTGATAGCCTTCCATCGTCGGGACATGAGCTACATGCAATACCACCAGACGTGCACCATAATCACGCGCCAGTGCACATGCCACGCTCAGAGCTGTCTTCGAGTTATCTGAAAAATCCGTAGGGTGCAGGATGGTACTGACGCGAAGCATGACTGCCTCCAGAGATCGAGTTAACGAGGCACAATCTGAATGGTCATTGTTTCAGCGTTACCCAGGTTACGGAGGGTATTGCCTTGTATCCCAAGGACTTCGTAGGTGAAGTAACCAGGGGCTTTGTTCAGGGTCAAGGTCTGATTACTGAGCAGAGTGTAATATTGACCATCAACAATGATTGTGACACTGGACGGATAAGCATTCACCAGCTTCACACTGCTCATGCCCGTTGCTGCGGGAGTGAAACCAGATCGGGCCTGCTGGGGGTTACTCTGGGATTCTGGAGGCAGCGGAAGCGCCATCGAAGAACGGGATTGATCACTTGTGCCAGGGCGAACACTGGCCCGAGCCAGCTCCTGCTGGAGTTTGCCAATATCGCTCTGTGCCTGGATGATGTCACGTTCCTGGGTATCGTACTTTTTTTTGAGATCGACCATATCGCGAGTATTTGCTTGGACTTGAAGTGCCAACTTGGTGAGTTCCTGCATCTGTGCAGTAGTGTCGTCGTGCTTCTTATTGAGTTCCTCAAACCGTTTGTTCATGGTTTCCATATTCTTCATGCAGTTTTCCAGTCGACTGATGGTGGCATCATCCAGTGATGGCTTGGCGGGAACTACAGCAGCGGCTTGCGTGATGGCTGGCTTCAAGCTGGCTGTCGTCTCCACCTGCAACTTATCGCAGCAAGCCTGCATAGCCTTCAGCGATTCATTCATCGTGGTGAACTGCGACTTCACATGCTGATTGAAGTTGCCCTGGCTTTCTTCAAGAATACGCAGGCGATTCTTCATCTCTGCCAGCTCGGTACTCAGCTTCTTTACGGAATCATTATCCGTTTTGGCAGCTACGGCGCCTGGTTCAACTGGCTTGGAGCCCCATCGGGAGATTGGCCCGAAGTAGCCATCGTCCTGAGCAAAGGCAGGCATGCCACAGCAAAGTAGTGATGTGGCAACGAAGAAGTGTTTGATGAATCGCATGGTTATCTCCTACCAGTATCTTAACGAGGTTAGAGCCTATTTTCCCAGCATGCAAGCAGAATTCATGAGAGTTTCTGCCGAATTACGTAGTGACGGGGGCAGGAACGGCTGTCTCACTTGCCTGAAACCCGCAGCTTTTGTGAGTGCCATCGCAAAAGGGCTTCCTTTGGCTTTGACCGCAGCGACAAATGGCTATAACCGGCTTGCCTTCCGGCAAGGGAAATGGGTTGCCAAGATGGTCATTCAACTGAATGGTGACGCCCTGATCGAGAGGTATCACTAGCGGGCCATGTTCCCGGCAGCGAAGGGCAAGTGTAGCACTCATGATGGTTCCTTGATTGGTCATACAACATCTGCAGTAATCTTATCTTACAAGATGCTGCTTACCCAGGATGCATAATGTATTCGCATGAAGGACCCGTGATTGTCTGTGGACTGGGCCGGGTGGGATGGCCTGTGCTCCAGTATTGTCGGGCACTCGGGTGGACGGTGAAAGCGGTTGATACCCAGTGCTCACCTGGCGATCCTCGGCTTGCTGATATCGAATTTCATCAAGGTAACTACCGCGATCCTGCGATACTGGCCAAACTCAAACTTGAAGAAGCCCGTGGCATCCTGCTGCTCGCGAACGACGACCTGAATAACCTGGCAGCATGCCTGGAAATTCGACGACTCTATCCCAACATTCGAATTGTCGTTCGGCTCTTCAACGAAAATCTCGTAGGCAAGCTCAGCAAAACGATCAGCAATGTGATTGCACTCTCGTCATCCAGGCTTTCGGGGCCACTGCTGGCTTCGACAGCACTCTCCGGTGATGTGCTGGCACGATTTGTCTCCAACGACACGGAATGGCACATTGAGCGCATCGAAGTAGAAGCAGGTAGTCCGCTACAGCAACAGACAGTTGCATCATTGCAGGAGAGATTCCCGGCCGTTTCTTTGCTCATGAAGCTGAATGACTATGCGACTGTTCCAGGTCCACAAGTGTTACTGACAGCCGGCCCAGTAACAGCACTGACCCAACTACGACACGAAGCTCAAGCAGAAAGAAATCTCACTGAGTGGGCCAGTATCTTTAGTCGGTTTGGACGCACCGTCTGGACAACAGTCAAGGAAATCGAGTGGCCGGTAAAGCTGGCTGCGCTGTGTTTCTTTAGCGTGATACTCACGGGAAGCATCATCTGCTGGCTGAGTGGGCTAGCTGATACACTGCCTCGCGGGCTGTTTCGCACGTTAAACATCATGGTGACTTCAGCTGACTTGCGAGAACAGGACTATCCCGCGCCCTGGCAACATGTTTTCATCAGTTTTCTCAAGCTCTCAGGCTTGCTGCTCACGGCAGCTTTTACAGCTCTACTGACGAACTATCTTGTACGAGTTCGATTGCGGGGCGTACTCTCGATTAGTCGCATTCCAGAATCAGGACATGTCGTACTTTGCGGTCTGGGTACTGTGGGCATGCGCGTCGTCGAAGCTCTTCGTGAACAGCAGATACCTGTCGTAGTACTGGAAAAAGTGGAAGGTGGTCGCTTTGTTGCCGGAGCGAGGCAGTTGGGGGCAACGGTGCTACTGGCAGATGGAACTGTGCCCGCTTCACTGGTTCGTGCCCATGCGGCCCACTCTCGTGCTCTGATTGCAGCGACCAGCAGCGATCTGGCTAATGTTGAAATTGCCTTGCTGGCACGAGAGCAGAACCCCAAACTGCGCGTCGTGCTTCGGCTCGACGATGCAGCGTTGGCCAGTGCATTACAGCAAACAGCCAGTATTCGATTCGCGATGGGCCTGCCCCCGCTCATCGCTCCCGCCTTCGTGTTGCCACTCTTTGGCGATCGTATCGTCAGCCTGTTTTGGCTGCATCAATCACTTCATCTAGTGATGGAAGTAGGCATCACCGCCACCACCCTGGGGCTCCTTGGAAAAACTGTTGCTTTGCTTGAGGCTCATCTGGGTTGCTGGATACTGGCACGTGAAGACCAACGAACCACAACACTCGCTGTTGGCGATACCCTGCTGCTCGTCTTCCCGGTTGAGCGGGTGAAAGACGTGCTGTCGCAATGTTATCAGGCTGTGTAATTACTGGCTGCCACGCACTTCGATGAGTTCGAGCCTGAATGTAGAAAGCCTCGGCTGAGGTTGTGCCAGGTAGAAGCCATCGGGAAGATCGAGCATGATGGCTTCGTCAGCGTAGAGTCCCGTTTTCAGATTCTGATTTTGTTTCGCGGTCAAATCTACATAAGCCTTCACTCGGGACTCAGGAGTTTTGTTGAGAGGACCACGCAGTTTCAGCTTGGCGATGTAGCCTAACCGATCTGAAGTAAAAACCGGACGATACGGGAAGTTCGGTGGACAAAGGAAACTGATCGGCACATCAATCAGTTCATACTCCTTGAGAGCAGGTTTCAGCCGGGCACGTATCTCAACAAGATCTGGTACTGTCTTTACCTGTTCCTGCTTGATCTTACTTGGCAGGTTGACAATACCCCGCACTTCTTCTTCAGTCATCGTCAGACCGGATGGCAAACGAGGCTGCCAGGGATCGAGGACGAGTTGTGTCATCTGCTCCAACACACTCTTGGGACCAATCACCTTGATGGTAGCCGGTTCGAGACGAACGTTGTCTACTTCATACTGCGGGCTGCCTGTTGTCACAGTAGCCTGCACTTCCAGCGTACGTTCCATTATCCTGCGAAGCTTGACCTGTAAACGTCCTTCCACAGGGTTGATATCGGCATGTACACCAAGCGGAAGCGACATCGAACTTCCATCGAACTGAATCACTTCCTGATAATCGTTATCCTGTCGTTGATCAACTACCTGTGGCACTTTTACCATGTGACGCAGGACGATGCTGCGGCTTTCGACTTGGTCTTTTACCTCTCGCAATCGACTGGGCAATCCGTAGAACTTGACGCGGACCGTCTGGTTTTCTGGCTTGCCATCAAAGCTGTAACGTTCCTGTTGTTGCGGATCCAGTGAGATCTCGATGGGAATCGGATACGACTGCACTTCCTGATCACGACTGCGCAGATAAACCCAGACCAGGAAGGCCAGGCCCAGTGCGATAATCGGAGTGATGAAGTAACGATCAAACATAGTGACAAACCAACAGCGTTAGCGACGATTAAGCCGCCATTCGGAGTTTCACTTCGCCTTGAAGATGCGACACCAGTCGCCTGGCGACCATCTCTCGTGAAACGGTTTCGAGTTTACCATGAGCGGCCAGCGAGATGCGGCCGGTTTCTTCACTCACCACGAGCACCAGAGCATCGGTTTCTTCGCTGATACCGAGCGCTGCCCGGTGACGCATGCCATAATCACTCGCTCCCTGAGGAGCTTCCGCGAGAGGCAACTGACACGCTGCAGCAGCAATTCGGCCATGAGAGAGAATGATGGCTCCATCGTGCAGTGGACTGTTTTTGTGAAACAGCGAGATCAACAGGCCTTCACTTACCACACTGTCCAGAATCTCGCCAGTCTGAATAAACTGCTGCAGACTCGCTTCACGCTGCAGCACAATGAGTGCTCCAGTGCATTCCCGCGACAACTCCACAGCCACCGTTGCAATTTTGTCAACGTACGGGTCCTGCTGCTGCTCACTCGGGCTAAACAGGCGAAATAGCCGATAGCGTCCGAGGGCAAACAGCCCGCTTCGCAGTTCAGGCTGAAAGATGACTATCATGCCAATAAAAGCAGATGCCAGCACATAATCGAGAATCTTGTTCAGTTCGGTTAGATCGAAACTGGCGATGACCACCTGCACGCCGAAAACGGTAACAGCAACCACAATTCCAAGGCCACGCACCATGCCAATGCCACGGGTAGCGCCAATGAAACGCAACAGCAAATAGATGAACGCTGCCAGCAGACTGATTTCCACCAGGTCGCGCACGCCCAGAGCTTGATAGATCTGAAAAAACCGTTCGATCATGCACGGCGTCCTGAGTCGATGACGATCGTCAGGGGTTGGTGAATGCTTCCACAGCCTGGAACATACCCAGGGCAGCGCTGAGCCCGGCCACATGATGTACGCGGGCAATCTGCACCCAACCACGACTATAGGCATGCAGCATCAAGCCGACGGTGCCGAAGTCGCCTACTTCCACGGCTGCTTCTACACCGAGTGTTCGGTGGATGAAGCCCTTCCGTGAAACCCCCAGCAGGATCGGTCGTCCTGCTTCTAGTAGCCGATCAAGGTTCCCCAGCAACTGCAGGTTATGCTGCGTTCGTTTGCCGAAGCCTATCCCTGGATCGACTACCACCCGGTCGGGGGCTATACCAGCAGTTGCTAATTGAGACAACCTCAGTTTTATATAGTCAGCCACCTCGTTCACAACATTTTCATACTGCGGATCATTCTGCATGGTTTGCGGTGTTCCCTGGCGATGCATAGCCACAATGGCTGCTCCAGTATCGACAGCCACCTGCACCATGCTATCGTCTGCTTCGAGGGCACTGACATCGTTGATGATGACTGCCCCTGCTGCCAGTGCCTCGCGAGCTACCTGGGCCTTGGTAGTATCAATCGATAGTGGAATCTTCACCTTCTGTGTGAGAGAGGTGATCACTGGTATCACCCGTCGCAATTCCTCTGCTACTTCAACGGGAACAGCCCCGGGCCGTGTCGATTCGCCTCCAATGTCAAGGATATCCGCCCCTTGCTCCACGAGGTGCAGGCCCTGTTCCACGGGATCATACCTTCCCCCATCGCTGAAGCTATCCGGCGTGGCATTCACGATACCCATGATGAGTGGCCGCGATTTCCCAGTTCCTGAACTCGGTACAGGGCTTACGGGAGAAGGCAATGTCAGGGTTTGTGTCGGTAGCTGCCAGCGGAATGTCATCTGTCACCTCGTTCTGCTACAACATCTTCATCGTATCTGATGTAGGCCAATCGTATGTCGATGATTCCTCCCAGCTTCCTCTTTCGGATGTGTTACCCCTGTCTGTACATTCCCGGAATGCCGCGCGCCGAAGGTGACGATCTCCTCGGCTTACCTGAGAAATGTCGTTTGCCAGACAACCTGCGTCTCACCGAGAAGCCTGGCTTCGCTCAAGTCCGCCTCGGTTGGAACGAAGGTGGCATTGGCTTCGAACTACGAGTGCAAGGCAAAGATCGCGGTGTGCAGGGAGATACCAGTAACTATCGCCGTAGTGATGGTATTTCGCTCTGGATCGATACACGTAGCAGCCGCGATAGTCACCGTGCTACTCGTTTCTGTCATCACTTCTACTTCCTAGCCGGAGGGGCAGGCAACGATGGCGAGACTCCAATTGCCGGGCAAACCAAAATCCATCGTGCCACCGCTGATGCCCCGCTCAGCAACCCCGACAAGCTCCAGGTTCGTCGCCATCACCTGAAAGGTGGATACCGTCTGGAAGGATTCATCTCGGCCAGTTGCCTGGCAGGCTTTGATGTTGATCTCAATCGGCAGTTCGGCTTCTTCTACGCCGTCCGTGATAACGAACTGGGCGAACAAACCTTGAGTGTCGGGGCAGAGTTCCCCTATGCAGAAGATCCGAGTTTATGGCAGTGGATTGAACTTTTACCTGAGAAAAAGTCCAAATGACTTGTCCGATGAAGTTGAGTTTTCCTTCACACACAGCTTGCAGATTTCTCACATTCCCCAGTTTCTTGGCGTTCCTCTTCCGAAAACGTTGCAATCGCCACAAATTGCATGCTAGAGTGGAAGGTAAGCCTCTACCATGAGATTTGCAGGGAAAGTATGGATACATCCCGTTTAGCCCGTTAGTATCCCAGGAAATCGCCCAATATGCTGGAAACTCGCCGGCTTGCTATCTGTGATCCGAACAATGCCACTCGTGAGCCTCTGCGCAACTTGTTGCTGGGTGTAGAGGCAATCTATCTCGAGGCGGAATCCAATCGTTATGAATTTTTTCACGATGTCATCGAACAATATCGGCCTGATTTAGCCATCATTACACTGGATACCGATCCGAACCGCGGATTGCAACTGGTGCAGCAGCTATCCTCTGAGTATCCACAAACGGGTATTTTGGCAGTCAGTAGCCGAACTGATGGTCCTTTCATCTTGCAGACTTTGCGATCCGGGGCGAAAGAATTTCTACCGTTGCCGTTGCAGCTTGAAGATTTGCTGACTGTGCTGGATCGAATCAAGGGACCAACCAACGAACAAGGCGGGCCCGGGCAGCAGCAGAACATGGCTTCTGCTGGTGGCATGATCATTGCCTTGGCTGGTTCACGTGGTGGCATTGGTTGCACGTCGTTGTCTGTCAACCTGGCGTGCTGTCTGTCATCTATGCCTGAGAACAAAGTCGTCATCGTCGATCTGGACCTGGCGCTCGGCGACACCAATATCATGCTCGATTTTCGGCCCACTTATACCCTGGCTGATTTAGCCAGCAACATCAGTGAGGTCGACCAGAAGTTTCTGAAAGGTGTACTATTTCAGCACTCCAGCGGGGTGATGGTGCTACCACACCCGGAGAATCTGGACGATCTCGGGTTGATTCATGAAGAGCACATACTTAGACTGTTGAGCCTGTTGCGTTCAACGTTTACGCATGTTATTGTGGACCTCTCGAAAAGTTTCCGTCCGACCGATGTGGCTGCCATGAGAGTGGCTGACATGATTCTGCTCATCGGGCAATTGGAGTTGTCGTCAATCCATAATATCGCTCGTTTGCTGCCAACCTTTAAGGCAGTGGAAGGGCTTTATGATAAGGTGCGTATTCTCATCAACCGTACTGGCGCGGAAGATCAGATGATCAGCCGGGCCAAGGCGGAAGAGTTCATGGATATGCAGATCTTCTGGCAAGTCAGCAATGATAGTAAATCGATGATGGGGGCACGGAACGAAGGAAAGCCCCTAATTCAATTTGCTCCCAAGTCAAAGCCATGCCAAGATTTACTGGAACTTGCCAGGCTGCTCACCGTAGGTGCCAGCGTAGAAACACCTGTCGAGCCCAAAAAGAAAACTGCCTTCAGCTTCTTTGGAACGCGAAAGTAGTTGGAATACATAACGGAGGACATCGCCCAACATGTCTCGTGTACCACCCCCTCGTGGCCTTCCCGGGTTAAACCCGCAAGGCGGTGTCGCTCCATCCCTGCCCGGTTTGGTACGTCCCTCGATTCCAGGCATGGGAGGCTCCGGCACTGGTTTGCCCGGCATGCCACGTCAGGCACCTGCCTTCTCGGGCATGCCCTCTCTGCCTCCGAATTCAGCCTTGCCTGTTTCCCAGGCTGGTGGTGATGGACGATCAGGCAAAAGCTTTGATGAACTCAAGCGCGTCATACACTCCAAGCTGGTGGAGAAACTCGACCTTTCTCGCGTCAGTGAACTGAAAGATGACGTACTTCGGCGTGAAATCCGTCTTGTCGTTGAGCGATTGTGCGATACTGAAAATCCGCTGCTCAATCGCATGGAGCGCGAACGCCTTGTTGATGAAGTGCTTGATGAGACGTTCGGTTTCGGTCCTCTTGAAATCCTGCTGAAAGATCCGACGATCTCGGACATCATGATCAACGGTCCGCAAAGGATCTATGTTGAACGTCGCGGCAAGATGGAAAAGACCGATGTTCGTTTCCGTGACAACCCACACTTGATGCAGATCATCGACCGTATCGTTTCCAAAGTCGGTCGACGTGTGGACGAAACATCGCCTCTTTGCGATGCCCGCTTGCCCGATGGTTCGCGTGTGAATGTGATCATTCCACCGCTGGCACTCGATGGACCTACAGTCTCCATTCGTCGATTCGGTTCCAACCCACTGAAGCTGGACGACCTGCTGAATTTCAATGCCTTCACCAAGGAAATGGCCATCTTGATGGAAGCCGCCATCAAGGCCCGCCTCAATGTGGTCATCTCTGGTGGTACGGGTTGCGGTAAAACGACTTTGCTAAATACGCTGTCGAGCTTCATCCCCGGCCACGAGCGAGTGATTACGATTGAAGACGCTGCAGAATTGCAGCTTCAACAGGATCACGTAGTGCGACTGGAAACGCGTCCGCCGAACATTGAAGGCAAGGGTATGATCAATGCCCGTGACCTGGTGCGAAATGCTCTGCGTATGCGTCCTGAACGAATCATCATCGGTGAGTGTCGTGGTGGTGAAGCGCTGGATATGCTCCAGGCCATGAATACCGGTCACAATGGTTCCATGACCACGTTGCACGCCAATACACCGCGCGATGGTTTAGCACGTCTCGAAACCATGGTGATGATGTCGGGCTTTGAGTTGCCTATCAAGGCCATGCGTCAACAGATTGCTTCGTCGGTAGATATCATCATTCAGGCCAATCGCTTGCAGGGCGGGCCTCGAAAGGTGACAAGCATCACCGAAATTGTCGGTATGGAACAGGACATCATCGTGATGCAGGAAGTCTTCCGTTTCCGACAGCTCGGAATCGATCAAAATGGTCGTGCCTTCGGGCAATTTGAATGCTCAGGCGTTCGGCCAACGTTCGTGCCCAAGCTGGAAGCTGCTGGTATCAAGTTGCCTTCCAACTTGTTCCAGGAACGGGTCTTGCTACGTGATTAGTTGAAAGTCTGCACAACCTGGGCAGGTTTGATACCGTTTCCCAGGCTGTTCTATCAGCATGGCAGCTTTGAGCAGCACAATCTCTGCTCCTGGTTTGCTCCTCTTGTTTTGTCAAGCTATGGTTGTACTGCGAAAGACTTTGTAGCCCGAGGCATCACTGCCCGCAGAGTCTGCCGCTCGCCCGAGAGACCACAATGGACAATTCCCTTTGGCAAATTCTGGTACCAGTACTGGCATTCGTTGGTTCTGCCGGACTTATCTTTGCCATCACCTCGATCCTCTCTAGTCGACGATCGGTTCAGGAACAACGCCTGGAACTCTTTACCCGCGACGGCGGCAGCCAGACGGGCATGAGCCGCAGCATGCAGGCTTCAGTCGAAATCTGGAAGGATGCTGCCCTGACGGCTGATAAAGAGTCGTTGATGGAGCAGTTGCTGCCCAAGATTCCATCGATTGATAAATACTTCCAGCAAGCGGAAATGAACATTCGCCCCAGTGCGTTCATGTCGCTATCAGCCTTGTTGGTATTGCTAGGCTCCGGTGCCAGCTTCGTGATGAATGTACCTTTTCCACTCTTCATCATCCCCGGTCTCATCATGGGTGCTATCCCCTGGTACATCGTGGTACAGAAGCGTAAAAAACGCATGAAGAAATTCATCGAACAGATGCCTGATGCGATGGAATTGCTTGGACGAGCACTACGTGCCGGCCAGAGTCTCGTGGCAGGCTTGCAGATCATTTCTGAAGAAATGCCACCACCGATTTCCACTGAGTTCGGTCGGGTATACGAAGAGCAGAACCTTGGCGTAACCATCGATGACGCGCTGCGTGCCATGACAGAACGGGTCCCTGTACTCGATCTGAATTTCTTCGTCACGAGCGTTATTGTCCAGCGGCAGACCGGTGGTGACTTGGCTGAAATTCTTGACAAGATCAGCTATGTCATCCGTGAACGTTTCCGAATCTGGGGACAGGTGCAAGCATTGACTGGTGAAGGCCGCATGTCTGGTACGGTGTTGATCGCATTACCATTCGTAATGCTTCTCATGATCATCCACCTCAATTACGACTACGCCTCAATTCTCTGGAAAGATGAAACGGGGCGAAAATGGAGCCTGTATGCATTGCTGATGCAGGTAGTTGGTGCCATCGTGATTCGCAAGATTGTGAACATCAAGGTTTAACCGCAATTCGACATACACCGGGGACTCAGGTTGCTCGGCTCCGGAATAACAGTTGCACGCGTCCATCAAAGGACTA